>CAZBCE010000015.1:0-24811 GCA_964490555.1 uncultured Elusimicrobium sp.
ATTTTTGCATATATTCATCCTGTTATTGTGTTAGAACTTCTATGTTATTTAAAGCCGTTTTGTTTTTGGGGTTTACGGCAAGCACGGCCTTATATTCTTGCAGCGCGCTGCTATCGTCGCCCAAAATTACAAATGCAGTGCCTTTTGCAAGGCCGCTTAAAGCCTGTAAATCTTTATTATTGCCAAAATTTTGCTGCGCTTTTGAAAAACTTTCCAAAGCTTCCTGCCCTTTACCCAAAGTCATATAAGCAAGGCCTTCAACCATAATGTCTTCGCCCCTGCCGCCTTCCGCGCGGGCGGAAATTTCCTCAGAAACATCTTCTATATACTTCATCCAGCCTTTGCCCGCAACCCACAAGCCCATATCATTGCCAACCATATACGGATTATAACCCGCTTTGGAATTGCCGCCCATACTGTTGGTGGGATTGTCGTTGACAGGGGTTTTATCAAAAAGGCCCGCGGGTTCCGCCTTGGCGCGCGCGCGGAGAGACATTTTTACATTGTATTCTTTGCCGCCTTCCGTAAGGACATTATTAAGGCCTTCAAAAATTTTATTAAGCTGTTCCGCGCGGCCTTCGGGCGTGGTATCATTGACGGCAAAAGCGCGGGTGAAGGTAGAGGAATCCTCCTGCTTATCTTTTGCCTCTACCGCGGCGGCAAGGGCGGAGTTTGATTTTTTAAGCGGCTTTGTTTGCGCCGATTTTTTGGCCTTTTTATTTTTTGTTCCGTTTTCGGTTATCTGCGCCGTTTTGACGGGTGCGGGTTTTTGAACGGCGGCGGTTTTAGGCTCTAAAACAACTTCAACCTCTATAACCATTTGTTTTGAAGAGGGTATTTTTTGAACCCTGTGTTTAAATTGCTCTAACTGCTTATCGGGCTGTGATTGTTGCGTGCCGCCCGCGGAAGCAGAGGCCGCGCCGCCGGTATAAGCTATGGAAAGCGCAAGGCCTTCCTCCGACAACGGAGAGATAAAAAATGCTTTATCCAAAATTTCCATAGCTTCTTTTTTGCGGTCATCTTTTATAAGCAGATTTGCCAAACGCAGACGGGCAACGCTGTCGCCCGGTTTAAGTTTTAAGGCTTTTTTATAGTTAAATTCCGCAAGGTTATTACTGCCCATTTTTTCGTACAAAACGGCAAGGGCCAGCATAGCTTCCTCGTAAGAGGGATAGAGCCTGATAGCTTTTTTAAACGCGTCCTGCGCCAAGGCGTCGCGGCCCATAACTTCGTAAAGGGAAGCTAGCTGATATTGATAAAGCGGGTGTCTGTCGTCTAACTCCACCGCGCGGCGGAAGTGATAGAGAGCGTCGTCCAGGTTACCCAGCGCGGCATAAGTAGAACCTAAATTCATTTGAGTATCGGGGCGGTTTGGGTTTATTTCTATGGCTTGTTTAAAATTATCTAAGGCGGATTTTATATCCCCCTTCCAGGCATAGGCTATGCCTAAAAGCTGGAGGGCTTCCGCATTTTTAGGGTCCAACTCTAAGGCGGCGCGGTATTCCGCCATTGCAGGGTCCACCTGACCTTGCCAATATAACGCGATGCCGAGGAAAATGTGCGGATAAGGTTCCTGCGGATTTTTTATCACGGCTTTACCGAAAGTTTGTGCGGCTTCTTTATATTTAAGCGCGTTCATTTCCGCCATGCCTTGCGCAAGGTTGTAATAGGATTGCTGCTTCATAAGATTATCCCAAAAGGTGGGATAATTACCGTCTATATTAGCCTTTTGCCCGTCTATACCCACTCCGCTGCCGCCCATAAACTGCGGCAATGCTGCACGCGCCATGCGCGACGCGGCGGCAAGCAAAGATAATGCGCACGCGGCAAAAATTAAACACGGCAAAACCTTGTTTTTTAGGGAAATAAACATATTAAATTATAGCATTTAGCAGATTGTGGTATTTGCGGAAAAAAACTTTTGAGTTCAAGAAAATTGAAAATAATAAAACTAAATAAATATCAAGGCTGTACTGACACAAAAAAGCCCCCGCTTAATTTTAAAGCGGGGGCTTTTTAAAAACTACTTATTTAATCTATAGAAGTCTCTATCTATTGACAATCTTACAAACCTCTCGGACGGTGTTTCTGTAACCGATGCTCCTAATGCTCCATATCCGTATATCTTAAAGGATAATTTTTGCACCTCTCCATTAGCTACGCTTGAAGGATCATCTCCATAAGTTCTTACAGATGAACTTCCCTGTCCTGCAAGAGCAGCTGTAATAATACTGTCAATCGAAGAACTCTTTCTGGGACCTATGTCAAACTTATACGTAGGGTTGTCTCTTTCCGCATTAGAGGGAAAGAACTCCGCAGTAAGAAGAACACGCTTTGATAACTCTGAGTCATTTTTAATTTTCTGCTTGAGCAAGGATATAAACTCAGATACTACAGAGACGGCTCTGTCTTCGGAAAGAAGGGTGTTTCTGGCCCCTATTTCCTGCTGCTGCGCGAGACATTCAGTATCACCTATATTGCAGAAGTTCTTTACTTTAGCATCAGATACTTCACCTGAATAGCTTGTAAAGCCTTGTACGTAGATCAAGGTTTCTTTTTCTGCTCTCAAGTTCTTAACACATTCATTATAGAACCTTGCAGCTTCCGTGGCGATTTCCGTCTTAAGCTTAGGAGTCAATTTATAGTCGGCTCTATCAAATGTACCGCTAATTGTAGCAGTACATTTCTTACGCTCTTCAGGTGTCATAGGCTCCTGCTTCTTCTCGTTACATTCAGGGCAAAGAGGAGATCCCTCTTTGACATCAGGGTAACGTTTTTGAAGTTCGTCTATAGTACCACCTACTTCTTTCCCTGTGGAGTCTTTCCCTTTTGACTCAAATATCTTCTTTGTAAGTTTTTCATAACAAATATCCTGGCAAGCTCCTCCATCATTAGCATAGGCTTCCGCACCGCAGTTGTGACAAGAAGACTCATTTCCTTGTACCCAACCCGCAAGGTATTTGTTGGTTGCTACAGCTGCCTTTTGTTTAAGGAAGTCTAGTGCCGTAGCAGAATCTACAGGGGCAGAAGATACTCTTATTAGTTTATCTCCTGCTATTTTTGCTGTAGCTTGGTACAATTCATATTTGCCTGAGGCCTCGTCCAGCTTCGCACAATAAGTGTCATCTGATTTCTTATCTCCAGATGAGCAAATTTGACCACCGCAACCCCACTTGTATTCGCAGTAGGATGCAACGGCACCGCCTTGTATATCAACCAAGTCGCTTAAAGCTATGTGCGTACCAACCTCTTTAGGAGAATCTCCCCCTTTAACCTTAGGAGTTCCGCCCATAGTCGTAATCCAATATACTCTGCCGGTACCGGGTGCTGCATAAGCCTGCTGAGTGCCTTTACTGGTTATGCTAAGACCGATGGCGGAAGGTATACTATACACTATGCCGTCAGATTCAGGCGTCTGATATCTCTTGTTCTCAGCCTGATTAAGGTCCATAACCTCTTTAACAGTCCATTTACCGTCCTGTCTGTCTTTAACATCACTGCCTTTATCTGCATACTGTACTTCTTCAAGCAGTATTGCATATACTTTAGAGCCGGGATTAGAAATCTTCGCCCTGAAAGTATAATTAAGGTCAGGCGTTAAAGCTCTCACCTGTTTATTAAGTCCGTCGCATTGCATAAACGGAGGTTTGATTACGGTAACTGTCTTAGAGACTTCGCCATCTTTTTCAGTCTGTTGAAAAGAAACATTCGTAAAGTTGGCGACATCACCTTTAGCCAAAGACACACCCTCTATTTTTGTGCTTAAGAAAGCATTTGCAACAGAACATTCTTGCAATACATCCAAGTCATAGAACTGGTGCTTTCTCTCGGGGTGTTTATTAATATCGTCTTTAGTTACCGCTGTTGAAGTTTCTTCGCCGGTAGCAAGATCCTTTTTAGTTACATAGCTATCTTGCAGTTTCTGTTTGAGCTTGTTAAACCGACCGCGGGTTATACCCCATTCTCTGCCCAATTTCCAAACGCGGATATGGTCATCATCAATAGATATTGCGCCTACTTTTGTGGCATACCAAGTTTCACCGGTTATTTTTTGCATGGAAGCAATTTTTTCGTCAAGTAATTTGGCATTAAGCGCTTTCCCTTCTTCAAGATATACAAGACGTTCTTCTTTTGATGTATCCGGCTTTTTAACGCCGTTTTCAATCTTTTCCGGCAAGGCAAGAGCGTAAACAGCTACCTGTCTTGTTTTTGTCTTGTCCAGACCGTTTTTAATGACCAATTCGAACTTTTTAGGAGATTCATTTACGCCTTCACAGCCGTATTTATCTGAATAATCTCTCTTAAAGCTCTTAAGCGTATCTTTATATTTCCAACCCAAGCATCTCATACGGACATCAAGAGGTCCTTTTTTGCCTGTTTCAGTTTTTCTTACTTCAACATTTTTTCCTTGGGTTTTTTTATCATCACAAAAACTCTTTAAGGCGTCATAAGAGTTATTGGACTTCTTCTGACTGTCACCTGTGCCTTCAGTAGAAGAGGTATACTCGCCTAAGTCTCCTGCGGCCGCATATTCTTCCCCTGTGTCAATGTCTACGCAAGCAAAGTCGACAGCTCCACCTTTGTCTCCAAAGAATTTATCTACTTTACCGTCAGCGTTGCCGCTGAGCAAGCACAAGGCAACGCCTGTGCCTACTTTAATGATAGAATCAGAAGCCGCCTTTTGGAAGTTGTAATTCCAAAGTTCCCAATGCTTCATAGCTTTCTGCTTTTCAAAATCCCACCACCACGGCAAATACGGCTTGTAGCCGACATTGTTAGACGGAGCGCCGCCCGCGCCTAATTTGCCCGCGCCTGAACCGAAGTTAGGCCCGCCGCCGATGCTGCCTAAAGGCGTGCCGTCAACATTCTTAAGCTGGGCGTCAAACAAAGCTTGTTTAGATCCGCCTCTGTTCATTGCGCCTAAAGAGCGTGCAGCTTCAGCATATAAACCTTCGCCTGTTTCGCTGCGTCCGCCTTTACCGGCAGAAGCCATAGGCTGCAAGGCAACAGGTCTTGTGCCGACTCTGGGGCCTGCCGCGCCGCCGCCAGAAGAGGCTGCGGAACCCGTGGCAAGAGAGCGTGATACGCCGCTGCTTGCGCCGGCCGCCATCGTCTTAGAATTCCTTAATGCGCTAATCTGTGTGGCCTTGCGTACAAGAGCATTCCTTACCGCGCCTTTAGCCGCAGGGGCATAAACTTCCGTAGCGCGTTCTCCGTTTTCGGAAGAAGTATAAGGAGGCGTTGTCGCTTCGTAGCCTGATTCTTCATCGCCGGAATCAAAAGTGTCTCTGACGCCTTCGGTATCTTTACCGCTTCTGGAGACTATGTAATCCAACGGATTCTTGAAGCCGCCGCTCGGGACAATTTCCTGTCCGAGGCCGCCTGCATCAGAACCTGATGTATCAGGGGCGACAAAATCCATCGGGGTTTCCACACCCAGATCGTCAGTTCCGCTGTTGCGGCTGAGAATCGGAAGCAACAGCAACGCGGCTGCCGCTACGATTATGAAAGGCAAATCCCTTTGCGCTCTTTGTATAAGAGTGCGTTTCGCTTTGCCATCTCCTCCAACTTTGGAGGGGATACGTTTGGAAAGCGGAAGAGATTTACTCTTCTTTAGCTTATCGCTAAACGTAAAGCTATCTTTATTTGGCATAATAGCCTCCTATTAAACTTTAAAATCCTACGTACTTCCTGCAAAATACTACCTGATTGTACTGCTAAAAATTCGCATTGGCGCCCGTAACCTCAGAGTCCGCAACGTCGGAAAATACCTGTCTTATTTTATTGCGGCAGTCTGTTTTGCCCGAGCATCCGAAATTATTAAACTTAACTTTGTTCTTACACTTCCACACGAGAAGAGGAGAACAACCGCCTTTTAACTTTAAATTGCTTAACTGAGCGCAATTGCCTTTAGGGCTGGGGTTATAATTAAGCCCGCATTTACCCGTATAATTCTGCTCGCTGCTTTTAAGCTGTTCGCAAGCGTCGCTGAGAGAATCTAACGTCGTATTCCAGGCGGATCTTTTGGCCGATGTTTTAGCGCCTATAAAACCAAGCGTTTTAACGCAGCAGCCGGGAACGCCTTTGCTGAAACCGTCGCCTATTTCTACCAGAGCGTTATAACTTGCTTTGAAAGTTTCTCTTTTCTGCGTTATAAAAGACTGGTACATTTCTTTTGCCGCTTTACACATATTAGCACGGGAATTAGCCTTGTTAATTATGGTGTTTGGCGGTTCAAGCGTATTTAAAGCCTGTTCTTTTTCTTCGCCCGGCACTATAAGAGCTTCTTCGGGTGGTTCCTCTCCGTCAAAAGCGGCTTCCGCCAAATTTTTTGCGGTAACTTTATAACCCGCGACTTTTGCGTTATAGCTGAAGAAGTAACTTCTTCCCATTGCGCCGAAAGCGCCCATCTGCCCTATGCCGCCAACCCTTGTGTTAACCCTGTTGGCAATGGCGTTAAAACCGCCCATAACGCCTGACCTGCCGCCGACAAATTTATTTGTAGAATTCTCTAAAGCCTTACCAAAGACGCTCTGCGCCGTAGCTGCCGTATCTATACCCTGCCCGCCTAAAGGCTTATTGGACAATTTAATATTTTTGCCCGAATCCTGCGTCTGCAAAAGTCCCGCGTAAAACGGGCTGCCGTTTGCTTCATCTTTTGCTTTGACTTCATCTATAATAGGCGTTTGGGACGGGCCCGGAGGATTAATTCCCACGCCTTGATATTCATTTTCTATGCCCGGTTTTCTTACCGTGCTTAAAGGGCCTTCACTGCCAGGGGTATAGCCTATATTGGCTTGGTATTCCCTAAGGTAATCGGCAGTTGCCTTGGAAATGCGGTCCCTTGCCGTAACGGAGAAAGGCGACAATCCGCCGACAGTTTCGTAAGCGGAAAATTTACTGTCCCTTATGCTGGCTATCTTATTGCCTTTAACGCCCATTGCATAAGCCGTAACGTCGGCAAGAGTCATTCTGCCCATTTCCTGCGGCGTCAACCCGAAGATAGCGCTTACGCTGCCGATAAACGGAAGATTAACCATTGGCATCGCCGTAAAAAATAACATAAAGAGGATAAAAATGCCGACAATAAAAGCCCAGCCTTTCTTTTCTATTAAGAAAGCTTTAAAGCCTTTATTTTCTTTTCTAACAATTTTAGCCTCTTTCATAACTTTAGCCCTTTAGTTTATTTAAAAATTCTTCTTGTTTCCAACTTATTCAACTTTGTTCCCTGCTCTTTCTCCTGCTGTGTAAGCGGAGCGGGATTTCTGTTTACCACCGCGCCTGTTTGCCTTTGCGGAGGAAGCGGAGCCGTATAAGCTTGCGGCGACTGCGGCTGCTGTGCGGCCTTTTGCTGCTGCGCTTTAGCTTGCGCTTCGTAAGCTGCAACTTGTGCGCCGTAATCTAAAATTTGCGGCTGTCCCTGTTGCTGCTCTCCTTTTTCCGACTCTACCGCCTTTAAAAATAAGTCCGTCGAAGGCACGCTTTCTTTATAATCTTCCTGAACAACCGCTGCGTTTATTTGCATATTTTGTTCAGGTGCGACAGCCGCAGGAGCGGTTACCGTCTGGCTGTATTCCTTCTGTCTTTGTATTGCTCTGTCAGCTTTTTCCACAACTCTGGCTGTGGCATAGTGCTGATAAATCAATACTGAAACAAATAAAATAAAATATATGACGATAGCAATTACTTTTATATTTATCTTACTTTGCTTCATAAAATCTCCCGTTTACCGCTTAGTGGGAATTCTCCCATTCAGTCCATTCCTTAGTGCCTTTCTGGTGCGGGTTGCCCTTGCCACCTGAGGAGTTGGAGTTGCTTGAGGAACTACCAGAGGATTTGCCCGAGGAGCTGCCTGAAGACCCGCTGCCGGTAAGACTTGTGGCTGTATTGCCCAATGCACTTACTGCGCTCGCGCTGGAGGCAAATTTAGGACCAAGCACCTTTAAAGCCGCTTTGGATAAGAATGAGTTAAAGAAAGACAAGGCAACAGCCGTAGCCATTACAGCCATAGCCGCAATCGCAAGGCCTATTGTCCAGGAAGCGTTCATCCCACCCGTATATTTTAATGCTGAAAGTTTGCCAAATAAGAACGCCGGCTTTGCAATAAGAATCAATGTAGAGAGAGCAACACCAATCGCTGCAAGCCAACCCCAGAAGCCGCCAGCTTTTACGGCAGCAGAAATAACAAACACCGCAACCGTTGTTGCAATTAAAGCCGTTAAAATCTGGCTCCAAATCTGCGTTCTTACGTCTTTAAATGTTTCTATATCCAAATTAACATTTTTTAAACCGTTGGTACCGAATTTGGGCTTCATATCCAAAGTATTTGCGGTTCCTTCTAATGCCTGAGCCGCACCCTGCTGGACATTTGTACCTTCTATCTTAACGCCTTCGGCGGCCGTTTCGCTGCCGTCAAAAGCAGCCTGAGCTAAAGCGGTACCTTTACCGCTGTCGCTGTATACGGTTTTTTTGCCCGCCTGAGAATATCTGGCGGAGTTGGAAAGTTCTGCAACCGTGGTGGAGAAGAAAGCTTGTCCGTTGCCGCCTGCTTTGTCCCCTTGGGCTTTTACGTTATAACCGCCCAGTTCGCCCGCGCGGCCTGATTTAAAAGTATCGGGAAGATTGCCCTTAGCATTAGGCAGACCTGCCGCCGCGTTTTGCGGAATGGAGGCGGAACCTGCTTTAGCATCAGCGGTTCTTGATAAAGATTGAGTCATGCGGGAAGAAGCTGACGCGCCGTGGCCTTGACCTATTGAACTGCCGCTCATTGTTTTAGAGGTAGAAAGCTGTGCTTTTGCCAGTTCTTGAGAAGCGGCATCGGCTTTATCCATACCTGCGGCCGCTTTTGCCTGTCTTTCGGAAGCAGCCTGGGCAGCGGCATCTGCCCCAACGGGTGCGCTTATGTTTTGTCCTGCGCCCATACCTTCCACCGTACCCGCACCTGCGGACTGTACCGCGTCGGTATTAACGCTGTCTACGCCTGAGTTATTATAAGCAAATTGTTCTTTACCTGCGGCGTCTTTAAGAGTATATACGGAGGCGGCATTCCTCTGCGCTTCCGCAGCGGCCATGCTTGCCTCTAAATCTTCTTTTGAATAGCCGGCAGCCTGCTGCTGCGCCTGAGAAGAAACATCCCCGGCATACTGTTCTAAAGCAGAGCCGGAAAACCCTTTAGCGGGCTGGGAAGCCCCGCCCGAGAAATTGGTAACTATACCAATGCCTACAGCAACAGTAGCAACGCCCAAAACCGTCCCTATAAGGGCCGGTCTTGAAATGTAGCCGAGTTTATTAAATATATTTTTCATAAATTACTCCTTAAAAACCTTTTAAATTTTCAAGATGTCCTAAGTTTTAGGCGTTTCGGTTTTAGGCGTTTCAGTTTTACCGCCCCACTTATTTGTAAGCGCCGCCTGTCCTGCGCTTGTAACCATCGTTAAACCTTTCTCTAAAATAAAACTTCCAAAACACTTCCAACTTGAAGCTATCCCGTTTGCGCATCCGCCTTTATCTATTTCATTTTTCTTCTGTTCCAACTTGTCTTTTACAGAGTCTTCCAACGCGGGAATTGTATTAGCAGCAAGCTTTTCTTCTAAGGCGGCAGGGTCAACAGCTAAACCCTCTGCTTTCTTTTCTAAATCTGTTTCTGCTTCCGATTTTTTATCGCCCGCGCCTTTTTGGAAAGCGTTTATCGCTCCTGCCGCCGCGCCTTCCGCATTTTTATTTTTTGCGGCTGCTCCGCTTTGCATTGTCGCGTCAACAAACCCTGTTCCTCTGCCTGATTTGATGCTGGCTAAAAGCTGCGCTTTATTACCGTCAAAGCCTGAACCGCCTCTGTCCGCGCTGCCTGATTCTCTTTCTTTATCGTCGCTTCTCCATATATTGGCGGAAACTCCGCTCGTCACGCCGCCGCCGCTTACCATACCGCCTGCTCTTAAAGAACCCGTGCTGGTAGGTACATTGGGGGCTGAGGCCTGTGCACGTCTTTCTTCCGTCGCGGCGCGTCTTCTTTCTATATTTTCTTTTTGTATCTCGGCCGCTTTATATTCCGGGTCGGGAGCTGCGGGAACGCCGCTTACTTTATCTTCCTGTTTGCGTTTTTCTTTATCTTCTTTAGAAAATAAAGTGCCTATTAAATCTTTTTTGCCTATGTCCTGATATTTGTCAGAGAACAAAAGAGCGTCGGTTGCTTCGTCGTTAGAAAATGGTAACTGCGCCAAATCATAAGCTCTTTCTTTATAGTCCTGTCCCGTCTTTTCTTTTTTGGCGCCCAAGAAAGGTACCGCTATTGAAACTAAGAAAACCGATACCAATATGCACGCCGCCCATGTATAGGCTTGTTTATTAGTCTGCTTTTTATTTTCCCCTGATTTAATTATAAGCGACATAAAAAACTCTCCTTATCTGTCCTCAAAGCGCATACCGTATAACAAAAAACTTTGCTCCTGCTGACCCGGCCCCCCATTCTATATGGGGCCGCTCATACACGGAGCTCTTAGCAAGATGCTTAGCTTGCACCTAATAGTAGTATATCTATGAATACTTTATTTGTCAAGTGCTAAAGGGCCTAACAAATTTAGGGCTCAATGCCCTATTTGGCCTGGGACATAGGTAACACGAAAGATATAGGCCTGTCCCTGTTCGGTACGTTTTTAATAACTTCTATGTTTCCGCCCGACTCACAAATAAAATTAAACCCGCGCATGCACGCTTCGCCGTAAGGCTGTTTGCACACTTCCCTCTTATCATACGCGCATAAAAACGGGATATTGGGAGGATATGTGCTTACGCGAATTTTTACTATATTCCACACATTGGTGCGTTCAACTTCAAAAGTAACTCTTCTTAAAGAAAGAAATTTACGCATAGACTCGTTATTCATTCCTATATATTCCTGCACTTTTTTTTCTATATCTCTCTTTAAAAATCCGTCGTCCCAGCCTTGCACATACTGCAAAGCGCGGTGGCTTTCCAGCTGCCACCTTTTTGCTGCGTAGAAAGAAGCTATTTCCGTCTTTTGCACCACTACCAGCAGGCCGTATATCTTAATAACAAATAAAGCCAAAATAAAGAATATCGGGAACAGCAGGACGACTTCCGTCGTCGCCTGTCCTTTTCTGTTAAATAAATATTTATTTATGGCGTTCATCATTACGGGTATAACCTTACCTGATATTTAGGCGTAGGGTTGGGCCATACGCAGTTATTGTCTTCCTTCGTGCATTGCAATGCCACGCGGACGTGCGTGCGCGGTTTGTACTTTGCCAAACCGACGTTAAAATAGTTAGTGGGCGCGGTAAAGGGCTGGGTAATTTCTATACCCGTGTAAAGTTTTTTAAGTTTTTCTCTGTATCCCCTGCTTACATAAGCAAACTGGAATAATTTTCCGTCAAATAAATTATCTTTTTGCATATCAAGTTTAATTTCTTTCACGCCGCCGTCGCCCGGGTCTTTGTAAAAAATACTGATTTTCTGTATGTATACGGGTTCTGTTCTTGCCGTAAAGCCTTTAAATTCTTTTGCGCCTTCTCTGCCGCATTCGCTTTGCTTGCAGTTGCCTACGTTAAAATAATAGCCCTTTCTAAAGAATTCCCCTTCCTGCGTAAGTCTGTCGTAAACCTTTTTCTGGTCTTCGTAAATTTGGCTGAGGAAGTAGTAAATCATCAGGTAAAGTTTGACGGAGTCAAGGTTCCATTCCGCCTTATAATTTTTTGCAATTTCCTGCGAAGTTATCGGATAAGATTTATCAGGTTCAACTTTAGGGTTTTCCGTATTCCAGCCCGGTCTGCCGCTCTCGTCAAAGCGAAGCTGCCATTCCACGTCGGTATCCTTAGGATTTGTAAAATAATCAGGCATTGCGGGGAAAGCGCCTCCGCGGTAAAAAATATCAAAAATACTTATGGGCTGCCCGCTGCCGCCGTTTTCCGTATCGGGCTGTATCTCTTGTTTGGTAGCTTCAAAGTTTTCTCTGAAAAGTCTGAAAGGAAACGCGCCGTTAACATAAGCCGTTGCGTTTAAATAGTGGGAGGTTGAAGTAAGTTCCACAAAAGCGGAAGTATCCAAAGCAAACTGGTGTCTTATTTTTTCTCTTGAAATTTTAGTGGTTTCAAACAACAGATATATGACCAGCAAAATGGTGGGAATCAGCAAAATCGCGGGCAGCACGATTTGCGCTTTTTTGTTACACACTATATTAAAATACTTGCCCATAATCCCCGCCGCCTTAACTTAAAATATTGCCTATAATGGTAAAAAAGCCGCCGGCGAGCTGCTTGTGAAAAGTAAAAACAAATGCCAGCACGAAAGAAACAACAGCCCCCAGCATCAGCAAAAATTCCACCGTTTGCTGACCTTTTTTGGACTTTAGTATTCTTACGGCTTCGCGCATAATTTACCTGTCAGAAGAGATGATGCCCAGTTTAATCGCTTTTACCACAGCTTCGGTTCTGCTTGTAACGTCAAGCTTATGAAAAGCGCTGTTAAGATGGTTCTTTATCGTCTTAACGCTGCAGCCGAGTTCAAGGGCCAGTTCTTTATTGCTCATACCGCGGCCGAGCAAATCCAAAACTCTTATTTCCGTTTTGGTTAAAGCGGCCTGGCTGGGAACATTGCCTTCGCCCATCTTTCTAAGGCCCTGCAAAAGTTTGCCCATAAGCTGCTGGGGTATCATAAGGCCTTCGGAGGTAAAGGTTCTGATAGAGTTTACAAGTTCCGCAGCGGGAAGCATTTTTGAGAGATAGCCGTTTGCGCCCGCCTGAATGGCTTCCATAACATGCGCCTCGTCTTCAAAACTGGAAAGCATTAAAACATTAACTTCCGGCACGGTCTTTTTTATCTGCCTCGTGGCGGAAATACCGTCAAGTTTAGGCAGTTTAATATCCATAAGGACGACTTCCGGTTTAAGCTTTTTGGTAAGCGCTACGGCTTCTTCCCCGTCGGCGGCTTCCCCCACGACTTCTATCCACTTTTCCCCGGTAAGAACATCTTTAATACCTTCCCTAAAAAGGGTTTGGTCGTCTGCAATCAGCACTCTGACAATTTTTTTCTTAACAGGCATAGTTCTGCTCTCCTAATTTTGGTTGAATACAGGCAAAGTAAAATTAAATACAGCTCCCCTGCCGATACCTTCGCTTTCCGCCCATATTTTACCGTCGTGGTTTAACACAATATCCTGGGCTATTGACAGGCCCAAACCAAGACGTCCGCCGTGGCCTTTTTGATAGAAACTTTTAAAAAGCTCCTGCGTCTCCGACGGCTCAATCCCGTCCCCGGAATCCCTAACAGACACTTTAGCATTTTTCTCATCAATTTTCATCACGGATATTACTATTTTCCCGTTTTGCGGCGTATGCCTTATGGCGTTTTCCGCTATGTTGGAGATTACCTGCCTTATCCTTTTAACGTCTCCGTAGACGGGTATTTCTTCCGTCCCCTCAAAGGTCATATAAATATCTTTAAGTTTTGCTTTTTCTTTAAATATTTCATACGCGTCTTTTATTGAGGACGTAAGTTCAAATTTATTTTTTTCTAATCTAAGCTTGCCTTTTTCCACGGCGGCCCAGTCCACCAAGTCTTTTACCAGCAGAAATATTTGGCCTATACTATCGTCCATAAACTGCATTTTTTTCTTTTGGTTTTCGTCGGGTTTCGCTATGGTTTTTTTAAACATATCATAGCTCATCTTAACGGCCATCATAGAGTTGGATAAATCGTGTGAAACTATGGAGAAGAACTTTGTCTTCATATTGTTAAGATTGCTTAAGTTTTCGTTGCTTTCTTTTAACTGTTTTAAAAGTTCTCTGTTGCTGCGCTCCAAATAAAATTTTTCCAAAGCCATTTTTATTGTGCGCTTTAAGTAGTCAAAATCAACGGGTTTTATAAGAAAGTCATAGACGGATTCCTGTATGGCTTTAACCACAGCGTTTAACGACGCGTGCGCGGTTATCATAATTATCTGCGACTCGGTATTAAACCTGCGGATTTGCTGAACAACGTCCAAACCTGTGCCGTCCACAAGATTATAGTCCATAAGAATAACGTTAAAGAAATCGTTGGTAACCAAATTCATACACTCTTTCGCGCTGCCCGCCTGATAAACGTCGTAGCCTTCTATCTCAAGCAGTTCGCTTAAAGTTTCGCGCAGGTTATTGTCGTCGTCAACGACAAGTATTTTTACAATTTCGTTCTTCTCGCTGTTAGTCATGCCGCCTCTTTAAATAAATTAAATATCATTGTGGTCTGCGTGCCTTTGCCTTCTTCGCTCTGAAGTAAAATTTCCGCATTATTTCTTGCCGCCACCTTTTTTACCACAGCCAAACCCAAGCCTGTGCCGCGGGCTTTTGTAGTAAAGAACGGGGCGAAAATCTTTTCCTGTATATCTTTGGGTATGCCGGGGCCTGTATCCCTTATGCTTAAGAGAGCTTTTTCGTGTTCAAACTTTGTTTTAATTATCAGTTGTCCGCCGTCGGGCATAACCTCTATGGAGTTATTAATTACGTTTCTTAAAGCCTGTTTCATTTCTTCCGTATCTATGCGCACGGGCAAGGGCTGCGGATAAAACTCGCAGGACACCTGCATATTTTGCGGCATGGGGAAGGAGGATAAAATTTCCCTCATATAAAGGCTTAAATCTATGACAGTAAAAATCTGTTCTCTGCTTCTGGCGTAACCTAAAATTTCTTCTATAATTCCGTTGGCCTGCTTAATTTCCTGCTCTATAACGGAAATATTTTTTAATACTCTGGGGTCGGCGTTTTCCCCCATTCTGGCTTTGATGAGATAAATGGAATTTGCCATAACTGCAAGCGGATTTTTGATTTCGTGGCTGACGATAGAGGCCATCTGACCGATAGCCGCCAGTCTTTCTTTTTTAATAAGTTCGTTTAAAGCCGTTCTTAGTTCTTTTGTGCGGCTGCCGACGCGGATTTCAAGCGATTGGTTAAGTTCTTCCAAGTCGTGCTGGTCCTGCGCAAGAGAGTCAAACTTAAGTTTAATGGAGTCCAGCATACGCCCGAAAGCAATGGATAAAACTCCGAGTTCATTATTAGGAATGGGAAGGGAAGGGAGTTCGTTTATTCTGCCCTCTTCAACCATTTTTACGGCCTGCGTCATTGATTTTATCGGACGCACGATAAGCCCCGCGATATAAAAACTTGAAAGAAGCGCAAACAAGAATATTGCGCCGAATACCGCCAAAACGGATTTGAAAGACGACTTTGCGGAAGACCAGATAACACCCTCTATCATAGACGACGGCTGTTCCGTATAAACAATCCAACCCGTAACGGGATTGACCGTTAAAACGCCGGTATATTTTTTATCGTTTATCTGTATCGTTTCGCCTTCTTTGCTCTGGGCGGCAAGCGCGGCTATTTTATCTTTATACGGATTGGTTAAAGTGGTTGAAAGGCCTTTGTCGGAAGAATAAATTAAAAAGCCGCTTTTGGTAAAAATAAGCGCAAGGTAGTTATCCTGCAAATCTTCGTTTAAATCGGTTTCAAGCGGCTTCATATTAAATTCCGCCACAAGCGCGCCTTTTTCAGGCGAGAGTAAGCCTTCCTTAGCGGGAAAAGCAAGGGTGAGCGCAAGCGTTTTTCTGACGGGATTCTTTTTTATGGTGCCTATAAAAAGCTGTCTGCTTTCTATTGAAGTTGTAATAATAAGCGGCAGATTATCGGAATAATCCATCTTGGGGCGCGGCCCGAATGCAGCCGTTTCAAACCCGCTGGAATCCAAAAAAGCCATGCTTGTTATGCCTTTGGAGGCGTTAAGAAACTGGTTAATATCCTGATGGGCGGAAGTGATTGCCGTCGCATCGTGCAAAGAATGCACGGTAAGAAAAGTATCGGCCAATACCTGATTTTTTGCTATAAAAACGCTGACGTCGTTGGAAAGACGAGCGTTATAATATTTAAGTTTTTCGTTAAATTCGTTTTTAAGAAGGGATTTGTTGACGGAAGTAATGTAAAAGCCAAAAACAAACAGAGGCAGCAGGGAAGCCGCCATAATGGTAAAAAATACGGTGTAAGTAAGATGACCTTTCTTCATTTTTGCTTTTACTCTTTAAAATTAAATTGGGGCATAAAACTATTGTATTATGCCCCAACCAAACTGCTTTTTAAATATTTTTTAGCACTGACCGGCAGGAGCAGGCTGACCGCCCGGCTGTCCGCCAAAATTGGTCTGGGCTAAGCCTTCTAAGCCTTTAATATTGCCTAAACCGTTTAAGTCAGTTACAACTCTGCCTTCCCAAATGATTGTCGGGGAAGCGCTTACGCCAAATTGCTGGCCGTATTCCATATCTTGTTTTAACAGTTCAAGGCCGTGTTTCCAGTATTTTCTGAAAACATTGGGGTTAAGACCCGCTTCTTCGGCGGCTTGGTCCCAAAGGCTGGACTGATAATTTTTGTTTCTGAGTTCAAGATATTTCCAGAATTTTGTAGGATACTTATCTTTGATGATAAGCTGTCTTACATCTTCTTCCCATTCGCCTGCACCGTGCAAGCTGGAGAAGTCCTGGCCGTTAGCACCCGGGCTGACGATATACCTTACGTTAACTTTAATGTTTGAAGGTATTTTGCCGAGCTTCTGGGCGTCAATGATTCTGCCTTCAGCCATTACGCCGTAAGGGCATTGGGACATTACAAAGATTTCCAAAAGATTCGGTTTAACCGGTTTGCCGACGTGAACGCCGTATCTGGTTTGTTTTTCAAATATAACAAAGTCATCATTGGTTTTAAGGTAACCGTTTTTAATGGGTTCTTCAAACTTTTTGGCGACTTCGGGTGTTTTCTTAATCAAATACAAAGGCATATAATCAAGATTAAGGCCTTTATATTTGGGGTCTTTAAGAGCGTCTTCTCTGTTGACGGTTTTAACGTCTAAGGGAGCGCCGATAAAATTTTCCAAGCCGGAATTAAGGCCAGTATCAACTCCGCCGTTATCATCACCGGGCAGAACGATAACAACCGCCGGAACCGGCTTCCCCTTGACGGCTGCTTTCTGAGCCTGCGCAAAACCTGCTGATGCAAGCATTACGAAAGAAAATACTATTGCAAGTAACTTTACGTTTTTCATTCATCCTCCTAACTAAATTATTATTTGGCTTCTTCCTGCTGCTGTTTATTGTCTTCTACTTCTTCAATTTCAAATCTTAAACCTTTCACGCCGAAGGAACATAAAAGATTATAAACAAACGCAACAACCAGGGTTGTAACAAGAAGGACCATAGTTTCTGCAAGCGACCACAAAATCACCTGCATTACTCTTTCCATTATACCATATTCCCCTATCGCCTCCGCCGCGAAAACCGCATTGAGTAAGCTGAGGGCAAACACTATCAACGGATATACGGAAAAGATTACTGAACTGAGACTGATATTTTTAATTTCAAGTTTCATATGCCTATCTCCTTTATAAATCTGAATTTATTCCTTTGATGACAAAGGTTCAAGCACTATTACAGTGCGTACTATCCCGCCCTTAGACGCAAGCTGCAAGGTTTTTATACCAAAACCCCTGCCGTTGCTCTCCGTCCGCGCGCGGAATATTTTGCCCGGATTATCCATAGCCTGACCGACGATATGCACAATATCTTTCTGCGTCCCGCCGAAGATATCAAGCAAATGGATAGGGCCGTCTTTCTTAATCGTTAATTCAAAATTAGCGTGCATTACGTTGTTGTTCTCGTCCACAACAATGGCGCGGCTGCCTTTGGGTATTGTAATAGCCAATACCGAGGACCACCATTCCTGCTCGTAATGATGTCTGTTTTTATCAAGCTGTTCCCTTTCTTCCAGCTCTTTTTTTACCTTGCCCAAAAAGCCCTCTATTGATTTGGCCAGCGCGCCAACTTCGTCGCCGCGTTCAATAAAATCAAGCTGAAAACTTTTTGTTGATATATTATCTATGCTGTCGGTAAGGTAAACTATAGGGTTTGTAACATTTTTTATAACGAACAGATACAAAACAAAACCCATTAAAGCGAGTATGGCGATAGAGCCCGCCAAATAAGAGAACAAAGCGCTGTTAATTTCTTTTTTAACCTGCTCTCTTGATACGTCAAGGCTGATAACGCCTGCCACTTTTTCGTCCTTAACTTTAAGCGGAATGGCGATTTCGTAGGTAAGGCCTTCGTTCTTAAGGATAACGCGCGGGCGGCCCGATGTAAAAGCCTCCACGACGGCATTAGTTTCCAAAAATCCGTTGCGGCCGTAATCCTGCAATGTTCTGCCGACCATATTTACGTCTTTATGCCATCTTACGGTACCGTTGCCGTTAAAGTAGACGACGTTTGTTATCCTGTTATCCTGCCTCGTCCAAGAGGTAATAATATCGTTTTCCGCCATGGAAAGATAACCGGGCTTTTTTACCAGTCCGTCCGCCAAAACGCTTGCGTTCCTGACGACGGTATCAATAATCTGGTTTTGCAGGTTTATATCAAAAACGTGTTTAAACAGGTTAAAATAAAGCAGCGCGCCAAGTATTATAGCGTATCCCGCCACCAAAGAAAACCATAAAAACCAACGGACACCAATTTTTCTTATCATATTTTTACCTGTTTATTATCTGTTGCTGTATTCAGACTCAATTCTCTGTATACCCAAAGCCGCGTCTGTATTTTCAGGGTCAAGCTGTATTGCGGCTTCCCATTCTTCTTTCGCGCGGACATAGTCGTTAGCGTTAAAGTAGCTTAAACCCGCTTTATATCTTGCTATTGAAGCCTGACGCGCGTCTTCCGTTACGGGTTGCTTTGTTAAAACTTTGGACGGGAAAGTTTGCGTAGGCGTGCTGGTAATAGGCTGGGAAGTATTTTCCCCCGCGGCGGGCGGTAAAATTTCCGGCGTGGCGGGAGCAGTTGCCTCGGGCTCGGTTACTTCGGGCACGGGCGTATTAATGGCTTGCTGCTTTGCCGCTGCCGCGTCTTCCGCTTTCTTTCTTGCGGCTGCCGCTGCGTTAATTCTGGTTCTTTCGGCATTCTTTACAAGAGTATTAACCGCGCTTTGGTTATAACCCCAGTCTTTCGCCGCTTTCCAGTTTGCAATGGCCGCGGCATATTTTTTGCTGCCGAAATCTCTGTTACCCGCGTCGTAATAGCCTTTTGCTATTTCCTGTTTTAACTGCATAAGAAATCTTTGGGTTTGCTGTTCGCCGGGTTGAATTTCCAGAGAGCGTTCAAACTCTCTGTATGCGGGAACAAGCTGGCCTTTGGAGTAAAGCGAAAAAGCATTATTTAAGATAGCCTGATTTTGCTCTTTCTTCATTGTGGCTTCAACCTCGGCTATTTTTGCGGTAAGGTCTTTGTCGTCTTTTTTAATCAAAAGAACGCTGTACCACTGGTTTAAGGCTTCCTGATAATCGCCGCTCTTATAAGCGTAAAAACCGCGGCGCACATGCTGCTCCGCAATTTCGTTTTCTATACGCTCAACCCAACCCTGCGCGCGGGCGTCATTAGGTCTTAAGACGAGGATTTCGTTAAATTTGTTTTGGGACTCCATAAGGCGGCCCATTTTATAAAGAGATATACCCTCTTCAAACTTCATATCTATAATTTCTTTCTCGGACACCGTGCCGTAAGTTGCCATGCGGCCCGCTTCCGTAGCTAAAGTTTGGGCCTGGGTAAGGCTGGGGTCTATGCTCAAAATTACATTTGCCAGTTCTTCCGCGCGCTGATAATCCCCGCGGCGGTATAAAGAGTAAGCGTTTTCGTACACCATTCTTAAGGTGTAGTTTTGTATGCGCTGCTTTTCCAGCTGGACGGTGGAAAGGTATTGCTTTTTTTGCTCAACGTTAGAAATAGTGCCTAACGATATTTTTTGCAAATCAAGCATCATGCCAGATTCCTTGCCGCGTTCCCTAAGGGGTCTGTCCGCAGCGTAAAGGCTTAAAGTAAGTACCGCTAAAGGTAAAGATATTAATAATTTTTTCATAATAAACCCTCGTTAAAAAGGCATACCGCCTTTTAAGAAATCCGCTATCATAGGCGCAAGCATCATTATAAATACCACAGGGAAAATAAAGATAAATAAAGGTATTAACATCTTTGTAGAGGCTTGTGCCGCAAGTTTTTCGGCCTTGTTAAGCCTTCTGAACCTTAAGTCCGTGGAGAAGTTTCTGAGCAAATCCACCAAGCTTGTCCCCAATTCGTCGGATTGCACGATAAGCCCCACAAACGACCTTATTTCCTGTACGCCGGTTCTTGCCGCAAGACGCTCTAAAGCCTCCCTGCGGGAATAACCTAATTTTGTTTCGTTTAAAGTCTTTTCTATTTCAACTTCCAGCAAAGTTTTCTGTTTGGCTATTTTTACGATTCTTTCAAAAGCCGTCATATAGTCCAATCCGGATTCAATTACAAGCGCGGTAAGGTCTACCGTGGTGGCAAAGTTGCCAAGCATTTCCGACTGGCGTTTTTGTATCTCGCCTTTAATCTGCAAGTCGGGCAGGTAAAAACCCAAGGGCATCAAGATTATAAGTATCGGCGCTTTAAAAACAATTATAAAAACAAGCGGCAAGCCTATTGCGTAGTAAATCTTTTGATATAAAATATCCACGGGCAAAGGCTTTATGGGGCTGCCCAAAAGCACGCACATTTCTTCCAAACCTTTTTGAAGTTTAAATGTGTTAAGCACAAAAAAAGCTACCCTGTCCAACAAATTTTCCTGCGGGCGCAGACGCGAAAAGCTGGAGGTGGATTTTACCTGTTTGGCTTCAAGGTCGGCTATGGATTCTTTCTGCTCGGCGGGGGCAAAAAGCTTGATAAAGAAAACAAGCACGGCTATCGTCCCTGCGATAGAAATCACGGTAAGTAAAAAAGTGTAGGCGCCTATGCTCATACTTTAATTTCCCCCAGTTTGTTGACCAGTTTGATACCTATGCCTATCCAGATAATGCACAGGAACAGAACCACTATACCGACGGGTCTTGTATAAAAGTTTAACATCGTTTCGGGCTGGAACACAAACATTATGCCCACCATAATCCACGGCATTATACCGACCACGAGGGCCTGTATTCTCTGCTGCGCGGTCATGGCCTGCAATTTTTCTTCCAGCTTACTTTCTTCTCTGAT
Organism: uncultured Elusimicrobium sp.; assembly: GCA_964490555.1. Classification (GTDB taxonomy): domain Bacteria; phylum Elusimicrobiota; class Elusimicrobia; order Elusimicrobiales; family Elusimicrobiaceae; genus Proelusimicrobium. The sequence goes on from CAZBCE010000015.1 coordinate 21,065, forward strand.
GTTTTCAACGATGCGTTCAAAAATCTTTGTCAAATTACCGCCGACCTGACGTTGTAATACTATAGCTTTTACCATGTAGGAAAGCAGTCTTGATTCCACGCGTTCTTCCATGCCTTCAAGGGCTTTTTCAAACGGGGTACCCAGTTTGTAGTTTTTAATTACCAGACCGAATTCGTCCGATATAGGCGGGCGTAAATCCCTTGAAACCATATCAAAACCCTGCACAATATCCATACCTGATTTAAGAGAGTTGGAAAGCAATATCAAAGCGTCCATAAGCTGGGCGTTAATCTTTTCGCCGCGGCGTTTTTTAAGTACGCTCAAAACGATGCCCGGCATCTTTAACCCGCCGGCAAGACCCACGCCGAAGAAAGTGGCAAACATTATAAGGCCCAATATACCGCCCGCGGCAAAGCCGAACAGCACGCCGATGAAGGAGAAAAAGGCCAAAGTGCCAAGCACGATATACTTTACGTTAATATCTAAAAACTGTCTGCTGTAATCGTCCGCCCAGGCGGAAGATTTTTGCATATATTTTTGCATGGCGAGCATAATCTCGTCATTTTTATCGGAAATAATTTTGTACACGCTGAAGAATATCGCAAGCATACCGATAAGCATAAGCAACAGGACGACATAATAGGTATTCATACCCTTTTTGAAATCCTGCGGCATTGTGGGCGTTTGGTGCTTAATCATATCACCGTAAAGGTTATTTGATAATACGGCGACGCCAAGCACCGCTTTTTTAAATTTCGCGCGTGATTGTTTGGGCGATGACAGGAAAGATTCCGCAACGCTGTCCATTTCTTTATTGATAAGGTCCAAAGTAGCCATTATGGAGCGGCCGCGGCCCTGCATACTGTCGCGCATATTGTAGTCGGTAAGTTCGGGGTTGGTGTTGAGTCTTTCGGTTTCAACAAGCATTCTGGCCCTGATATTGCCGAACTTTTCCATAATTTCCTGCGGCTGGTAGGCTTTGCCTTCGTTTATGCTGTCAACAAAGTCAAAGAAATCATAGATAACGGAAAATGTTCTTCTCCACATTTCCGCTTCGTTTAAATAGTCAAAAGAACCCGTTTGGGCGTTAGGCAGCTGCCACAAAACGCGCTGGGACATTTCTTTTTGCAGTAAATCTTCCAGCCACTTGGGCGGCGGCAAAGGTTTACTTTCGCCGCAGGCGTCGGGCCTGTAAAGTTTACCGTCGGGAGAAGCTGAAGCGTCAAGATAATTGTAAAGCGCAACCACCTTTTCCTGCGCGCATTTTATGGTTTTTGTCTGCGCGTCGCTAAACACCCTTTGCTGTCCGAAAACGAACACGGGGGCAAACGCCAACAATAACAGTAGTAAGATTTTATTTGCAAGTTTCATTTTTGTTTTCACCGATTAATTTGCGCCTTCCTGCTTTTTAAAGGTGGCTTCGGAAACGTCAATACCCTTTGCCTTAAATTCCCTAAAGAACGACGGTATATCGCCCGTGGGGGCAAACGCGCCTTCCACTTTACCGTCCTTATCAACGCCTGACTGGACGTATCTGAACAAATCTCTGCTCTGTATAATACCGTCTTTCTGTCCGCAGACTTCGGTAATATAAGTTACTTTTCTTGTACCGTCCGAGAACCTTGAAAGCTGTACGATAAGGTTAACGGCGGAAGAAATCATCTCTCTGATAGCCCAGATAGGCAGGTCTGCGCTGGCCATCATACACATAGCTTCCAAGCGGGTTAAACCGTCGCGCGGAGTATTGGCGTGGATTGTAGCCAAAGAACCTTCGTGACCCGTGTTCATCGCCTGTAACATATCCAAAGCTTCCGAACCGCGGCACTCGCCGACTACAATTCTGTCAGGTCTCATACGCAGACAGTTCTTAACCAAATCTCTGATTGTAATTTCGCCCTTGCCTTCCACGTTTGGCGGTCTGCTTTCAAGCGAAACCCAGTGTTCCTGCTGAAGCCTTAATTCCGCCGTATCTTCCACCGTAACGATACGTTCGTCCTGCGGAATATAGCTGGAAAGAGCATTTAAAAATGTTGTTTTACCTGTACCGGTACCACCGCAGATGATGATGTTCTTTCTTAATTTAACGCAGCTTTCAAGGAAGTACATACATTCTCTGTTAATGGTGCCGAATCTGTAATAGTCCTCGGGGCCGAAAGGCTTTTGAGAGAATCTTCTTATTGTTAAAGAAGGACCCGAAACCGCAAGCGGCGCTATAATGGCGTTAACACGGGAACCGTCTTTAAGACGAGCGTCCACCAAAGGTACGGATTCGTCTATACGTCTGCCCAGCGGGGCCACGATTCTTTTGATAACCTGTACAACCTGGTCATTATTTCTAAATTTATATCTGGTAAGAGTAAGTTTACCTTTCTGTTCTATAAAAATCTTATCATAGGCGTTAACCATGATTTCTGTTACGGAAGGGTCTCTCATCAAAGCTTCTAAAGGACCAAGGCCTAAAATTTCGTCTAACAATTCGTTAATAAATCTTATTTTCTGGTCTCTGGAAAGCTGCACATTGGCTTTTTTGCGCAGAACTTCGTCTATAATAACGGAAACGCGTTTGCGGGTTTGCTCGTTTTGGGAGCCTTCCTCGCTGATGACGATACGTTCCACTTCCAAAGTTTTAATAACGTCTTTATGTACCTGCTGCTTTAAATCGTCCCAATAGGAAAGCTCGCCGTTATCTTCGTTAAAATGGCTGGGGCCGCTTACGCCGCTGGCTATAGCAGCGGCTTCCCAAATGCCTTTGGCCGAGGCCACAAATTCGCTGTCAGGCACGGCGGTGGACCAGTTCTTTTCCACGGGCGGTGTTTCTTCTATCACCTTAAGGATAGGCCTTAAGCCCTCCTGCACCCACAGAGAACTGCGGTTTACAAGTATTTCAATCTCCCTTTTATTGGAAGATTCAAACACGCTTTCTTCCCATGTAAGGTAGACGACGGGCTCGCGCCCTAACTTTATAAAAAATTGGTTTACTTCCTCGTGGTCAATAGCGCCGGGCAGATTGTATTGGTTGCAAATAATATCAATTCTGTCTATGGGGAAGTGCATTTCTTTAAAATCGGTAAACATTGCTACCGCCGTATTTAAGTGAGAACGGGTACAGTTTGTAACCCAAAAAATTTTATCGGCGATATCAAAGGCAAAAGATTCCATAGGGAAGCTGGAATCAACATCTAAAAATATATCAAAAGTCTGATGCAGGCGGGAGAGTATCGGCAGCAAAACTTTAGGAGATATTAAAGAAACTTCCTGCCTGTTTGCGCCTAAAGGCAAAACGCCTACGCCTATCTGCGTCATTGAAACTTTACCCCTAAGCAAACCGCCCGCAATGGCTATAGCGCCGCTGCCTAAAGCGCGTACTAAATCCGTAACGGAAACGGGCTTTTTAATACCAAGGTAAAAGCCGTGTTCCTGCCTTGCAAGAGGGTCTAAAGGGACTATAAGCACGGGGCGTTTTTGCATTTCCGCCCAGGCTATTGCCAAATTTAAGACCAAAGTGGTCTTACCCACGCCTTCTTTAGGGCCTGTGAAAGCTATAACTCTTGGTGTGCCTACTAAAGCTTGGGTTTCTTCCATAAAGTTACTCCACTATTTCTACGGTAATAAAGAGGAACAAAGACCTTTGTTCTTCGGTTATGTTTTTACTCTTAAACAATATTCCTATTAAAGGTATTTTGCCCAAAAACGGAACCCTGTCTTCGGCAACGCTTCTGGAGCTGCTCTTAAGCCCGCCGATAACAA
>CAZBCE010000016.1:0-22248 GCA_964490555.1 uncultured Elusimicrobium sp.
AAATATACAAGCAAAGATGAACGAGATAGAGCTGTCCCAATTTTGATAATTGGTAATAAATAATTTGGGGTTAGAAAAAAATGGAAAGAAAGATTTTTAACGTTGCAGATATTCCTGGACTTGAAATAGAAATTATTACTGATATAACCATGACACACAAAGGATCATCATTCATATACGCCCATCCAAAACACTTTTATTACAAAATTGTAAAAGAAAATCTGGAAGAATTTTATAAAGACGACCTTGACCCACGGAAAGCCATAAACGCTTGTTTGACACTGTATCATATGGCTGATTGGCATTGCGCCGACCGCGCGGCTCGCAAAAAATTGTGGGCAGAGATACCGCATAGCGAAAAACTAGAAAGCATAGCCAATGGCACAAAGCATTCTAATACCGAAAAACCATGGCAGGCCGGATACCACGACGTTTCCGGTAATGAAAAGGTGCTGATAGTATCTAATGGTGATAAGGTTGTAGAATTGAAAACAATTCTAAAAGAAATAGAAGAGTTCTGGGACAAAAGAATTGGCGAAAAGCCTTGGGATCTTAATTGGGGGCAATAGGTTTTGTTAAAACCATAAAAGATACATTGGAGGACTAAATAATATGAACGAGGCTTTATTAGGTGTGGTTGTAGGTGGATTTATTGCAGCCGGGTTCACTTGGCTATTAGATTATTTTAAAGAAAAGAGAGAGCAAGAAAGACTGTTACAGAATGAGCGTAAAAAAGTTTATCAAGATTTTATCTTACTTATTGAACAACTAAAGAATAAAGAAAAATTGGATACTAGTTTCCTTAAGGGGTTATCTGTCTTAATGAAAATGTATAGCTCTAAGAAAATTTGGAATGAGTGGGCTAGAATTTGTAATGAACTTGAAACTGATGGCAAAACTAACGTAGATGGCGTCATAAATAAAATACGAGCAGAGATTGGAATCAAAGAGAACCTACCTGATTAAATTCTTTTTTTCCATTTAATAAGTAGATACGGATGTTCCGCACTGGTGTTAAAACACCATGCACGGGGTCAATTACTGCATGAAAATAATCTAGATCTTCTTTACACTCTGTGTTAAGATCCTGAATGCGGGAGGGAGCTTTAAACCAAAGATTATCTGGATTTTATCTAATATCTAAAAATATTTTTTCCTGCTCTTTCCAATCGTATATTTTGATGGCTTCTAGCTTGTCTACTGTCAGGTCGGCGGGCTGGTTGCCCTCTAGTATGGCAGTTGTAATTTTGGGAGATAGGAAGGATATTTTCAAGAGTCTATAAACATAACGGGTGGAGACATTTTCCCTCTTAACAATATCTTCAACTGTGGCAGAGTTGCTTAGGAGTTCTTTATTCCATCGCTGACTTTTTAGGACTATGTTTATCAGGCTTTTATTTTTGTTCTTGCTGTAGGCAGAGCCTACAATTACTTTGCTGCCGTTGTCTATAACGCCTATCTTGTATTTAATAGTGTAAGTCAGCTTTGTTTTTAAATCCTCTTTGGGGATCTCTTTCATTTCCCGTTCCTCGGATATAGCTTTTATAAATTCTAAAATCTGTTCTTTATAAAGTGTTAATATTATCTCGCTTGCTTTTAAATCTATTGCGTGAAGCAAAATTCTTTCCGTATCCCGTGGGATAATCATCTCCTGCAATTTTTCTAAAATGCTTTTTTGTTCGGCAACTTTATATGCTGGTATCAATGGCAAAATGTGTTCTTTTGATTTAAAATACTCGGCAAACCAATTATCAACAAATTTTTCTATTTGAGGCAAAGATATTTTGGTAATTTGTCCTATTTTTTCTTTCTCATGGCGGATAACAGCTTGGCTTACATAATATCTATACTTTTTTCCCTTTTTTCCTGTGCTGCGAACAGGGCTCATAAAATTACCTTTATCATCAAAAATCTTACCGGAAAGAAGGCTCTTCTCTGGGGTATATCTTGTCCGTTCCACACGGTTTTCGGCCATTACTTCTTGAGCTTTATTAAATACGGCAAGCTCAATAATCCCCGCATGTTCTCCTTTATACCAAGTACCTTTATGTCCGATCTCCCCTAGAAAAGTGCGGTTAAGGAGTATGTAATTTATGTTCCCTGCGCTTAATGGCTTATTATTTTGGCTTTTTATACCATTCCTGTCCAACCACTCCTTTACCTTAGAAACACTTTTAAGTTCTATATATTTATTAAATATCGCGCGGACGCTATCGGCAAGCTCAGATGGGTAAATCTTCCTATCTTTGCTATAGTATCCCATGGGAGCCATCCCTCCCATCCACATGCCTTTTCTCTTACTGGCGGCGAATTTATCACGAATACGTTCGCTGGTTACTTCTCTCTCAAACTGCGCGAATGATAGAAGCATATTGAGCGTAAGGCGGCCCATACTGGTACTGGTATTAAAATGCTGCGTTATAGATACAAAGGAGGCATTTTGCTTATCCAGGACCTCCACAATGCGGCTAAAATCGTGTAGGCTACGTGTAAGACGATCAATTTTGTAGACAACGATAATATCAACCTGACCATTTGCTATGTCTTTTAACAATTCTTTTAAGGCAGGCCGTTCAAGCGTGCCGCCGGAGTATCCGCCGTCATCATATTGTTTATCAACCATATGCCAACCCTCATGTTTTTGGCTCTTAATATAAGCCTCACATGCTTCCCGCTGAGCTTGCAAACTGTTAAACTCCAACTCCAATCCTTCTTCAGAGGACTTACGGGTATAAATAGCGCATTTTAAAATCTTGTTATTTGATTCCATTATTCCCTCCAAAAAATATTTTACCGTTCCAGTTCTTGCCTGTTATCTTGCGGGCAATGGCTGAGAGACTCTTGTAAATTTCCCCTCTAAACAAGAACCCTTCTTTTAAAACCTCCACTTCGTACTTTTCTCCTTTATAGGAGCGGATAAATTTTGTGCCGTTTTCATAAACAACTTCTTTGAGCTTATTTTCGGCATAATCTCTCTCCGTTTTTTCTATTAGTTTTAAAAACGGCCTTAGCGGCACCTTATTTTCCTTAGCCTGTTTATACCAACAAATATATTTAATGAGCGTATTTTTATTAAGTTGCGGCACAGGTTTTTTAATATATTTTTGCCAAAGTGCGTGAATATCTGGCAAATTCATATTAAGCATTTCTTCCATAAAATCATCCTTAAAGTAGCTTTTTTATTTGGAGGAGAGTACGTTGCGCATCTTTATCTTTTTGATAAGATTTTAAGATTAAAATCAAAATGGCCATCGTCATTTGGGACAAGAGTTTTTCAGGCAGTATCGGACGTCCATTAGGGTTGCCCGATATTCCCTTTGTAAACTTTGCTTCTGCCGGTGGCGCTTTATACATATTTCTCTCCCATACACATTACGCCTTACAACGCCCAAGAAGTCAAGTGAATTATTAGTCTCAAAATTTGTCCGCAAAAAATCCCTATAGCAAATACAACTTACTATAGGGAGCGGGGTTTATAAGTTAATAAATTTCTAGTCAAACCATGGCATAGAATTATTCCATCCCTTTTTTATATAAATGGCTTTTATATCTTCAAAAACTCTGTTAATTTGCTTCTTAGATTTTTTAGATTTTAAGGTATCAATGATTTTTTTATGTGGGTCCTCTTTATAGAAGTACTCCAGATACTCTATAATATCCACGTATATTTCTCCTAGATATTTGACAGAAGAATCATCATTTCCTGGTTTATTAACCAAATATAATAAATCGTTAAAAATAGGATCCACATCATTAATTTTAGGCTTTATATCAACCAAAATCCTATGTATTTTCTTATAACTATCATCATCTAATCTTTCAAGAGCAGGTATTAAGTCTAAAATGTTTGTCATAAATTTATCATCGTATGAATTGAGTTTATTGATATCTATTTCACCCCATATAAATTCCCATAATTGTTGTGCTTTGGGAGTAACTTTGTCTTCCTCTTTTTGCTCTTCTGCTGTAGGTTGTCTGCCAGTATATTTCCCCTTGTTTATTTTAAAAGCAATGGCATGTATGCAACCGGAAAGAAGTTCAAAACGACCTTTTTCATAGGCATATGAAAGAAGAGAGTATTCCTTCAGCGTATCTTTGCCGGCTATAAAAAATTGCGTTAATAAGTCAGTAAAACGGATTTCATTAGATTGAGCATAAATTTCTATCGCTTTTTTATAGTGGGAATGCATCCAATCATAGTAATCTAAATATTGGATATTACTTTTAACAAATCCTTCAAAGAACATTTCCCAATATTGCAAATTATCTCCATTGGCGGCAGATAAAATTGAGTTGGCTTTTTCTTCCAACCATTTTTTATCCATTCTATAGAAATGTGCATAGTAAAGTCCTAAAAATACATATCCTTCCATAATGTTATTTGGAAGTAATTTTTGCACGTAAAGGCTCTTTATTTTTTCTTTATTTTCTGGCTTCTCACTTTTTAACACTAAGATAACAAATTTTTCTAAGGCTCTTCCCATGGAAGTATTAATTGCATCATTAAGATAGTCCCATGGTATTTGCTTGTCTATTCCGATAAGAACTCTATTGTTTTTATATTCGTATTTTGTTAATAATATTCCTATGAAATTATGCAAAACACCTATGCCACTTTCTATCTTAAAGTAAATAGAATCCTCAGTTGGAACTATATCGGCAAAGGCAAATATTATATTAGATATCCTTTTATAATCTTCCTTATTTTTATCAATATACATACCTAAAAATTTAAATATTTCATTCCATAATATATTAGGCTTGTCTGAGGTGTCTCTTAGCCCATAAAGAATGTGTTCTATATATAATGGCTGTAATTCTGTTAAATTGCCCAAAGATTGAATCAGTTTTTGTGGATAATTTCTGGCTAACCCTTGCAACTGATCCGCCATTCCTTCTGCACACGCTCTTTCTTGTACAGAGGCGAATAACGAATCTCCCTTCTTATATAGGCTCTCTGCCATCTCTATATATTTTGAAGGGTTGTTTCCTATTAAAGACAATGCCTCTGTATCCTCAAAAGGGGATTTATAATCAACTGAGTGAAATTCAAAGCCATCTCTGAAGTTGAAGAACTCTTTCTGGCCAGTTTCTTGACGTAATGAATTATATCTTTCCATAAACTTTGGTATTTTAACAAGTGGCGCGTATTGAGATTGTTTCCAATGTTTAGCATATTTTGCAACATCTATATCATTATCAAACCAGTCAAACTTATTATATGGGCCTTCTTCTATTAGAGCGGATACTCTCTCTATATCCTCCTCATCGAAATTTGCACAATTTTCTTCCATTATATTGTATATCTCTGCTTCAAAATATCCAGAGAATATTAATCCCTTTTCTTTCTCCAATAACTCAAACAGGAGCTTCTTATATTGCTTAAATTCTTTTCCATAGCAATACAGCAAGATACGTTTAAATATAAAACTCTTATTCTCGCCTGTAATTTTATTGTAAAGATTCTTAAAATTATCTATTCCTAATTCACGCAACCTTGTAAGCATTATTTCTTTAAGAATGTATATTAATACAGACTCTTTTTCTCTTAAAAATATTTTAGGTTCGTTATTTAAAGAAGGATATGATTCGCGAGTAGTATCTGCCCAAATTTCAGTATAAAAATATGCGATCTGGGCAATTACCCTTTCCTTTTTAGGGTCATTTAATTTTGCAAGTTGCTCTCTTATTATTGGAACTATTTGAGTTTCTTTATCAGAAAATTCCACATATGGCAAATTGAATTTTATATTAGTTTTTCTGATACTTATTTCAATAGAACTATCCTTTAACACATGCATTTCTATCTTGTTTTCTATTACTCTTTTATATTTTTTAAATACCAGTTTAGAGAGGAAATTTGCTATCGTCAATATGAAATTTTCGCTACAAAAGTTTCCCAAGGTGCTAGATCCATTCTTTTCAGCCAAAAGATCTGTTAATTCGCTGTAGAATACTGCATCTCCTGAAGTTCTTGAGTCAGGTAAACGTTTGATGATAGTCAGAAGTAATTTTTCAATTTTTTTATTTTTTTCTCTAATCAAAGATTCCAATATTTGTTGCAGTTGCCAGATTATCATGTCAAATTGTTTTTCTCTTAGGGCAGAATCTATAAAAGCTAAAAATTTAGCATTGATATATTTAAAACCTAAATTTTCAGTTATTTTAATTATATTGTCAGAAACAAAACTCTTTTTGCCATTCTTCAAGTCTTGTGAGTACCCCGTGATTATCTTGCCCAGTGCTTTGGAAATTTCCTTCTCATATTCCATGCTTGTTTTGGGAGCGATATTGTTTGTTTCTTTTTTAAATTTTTCTGATATGCGAAGTAGATATAAGGAGGGGGAAAGGAACCTAGCATTTTCAAATCTTTTGTCGTCTGGCAAAAAACCCTCTTTAAAAATATCAAGTTTTTTATCATCTCGCCCATTTAGATATGGCAAAAAACGGGGATTATTAGAATCCCTCAGGAAATTATCCATAGCTTTCTTATCAGAGAGTATAGTATCTAATAGAACTCTTTCTTTTTTATCTAAAGCTTCCATCTTTCAGCTCCTGAATCTTTTGCAAATTCTCATAATCTTTTTGCTGTCCAACCCTACGTTTATAAAAGGCAAATCTTTCTTTTCCTATTTTTATTGACCATGCTCTTAGTACATCCTCTAATTGATGATGCCCTTTTTTTGACATATTAAAGAAGATGGGTTTAATATTTAAAATTTTGTAATAGTTATTATATTGCTCAAGAACACATTTTTCATAATCGGATGCACCTAAAAGCAAGTAATGAGATGCACCCTCTAGTGGAGGATTAATATGTTGTATTATTTCGAATTCGTTAAGACCTAGTCCTATAAATAAGAAAGTTGCTTTTCTAAATATAGATTTTAAAAAGTCTTTTCCGTTTTTAGGCTCCCCATCTTTTGAATCTCTATAATGTTTTAAATAATCCTCTAATGTTATGATAATTTCGTTTTTTATACCAGCTTTTGGGCCGGAAGCTTTTCCGTGAAGATAAACTATACTCTCGGAGACATTGGTTAAATCGGAGTCAAGACCAAGCTGATTTAACATGGTAAGCGCTGACATTTTTAATTTTAGTCTATATTCATTCTCTTGCTTCTTTAATTTTTCGTTGCCTGTAAGCTCAGCTTTTTCAAGGAAATCATCATAGTTGGTTGTTATATAGTTAGCATTAAAATCACGGATATACCCATATATTTCTTTTATTTTGATCTCATCATCTTTATTAAGTTTATTTTTTAATTTCCCTTCGAGGGTATTCCTTAAATCGCCTACCCCTTCAGCCCCATTGCAAATACTTAAAAGCTTAAGAGGATTTTTCTCCTCTTTCTTCAACTTTTCATAAGCATCATATGAAAGGTTTCCATTGGAACGCCAGTCTTCTAAATATTTTAATGCCAGTTCTCCCCATGATGGAACATTGCACAACATCGATACGCCGGAACCTACAAAAACGATAACCTCTCCATCTGTAATTTTATCTAGGAGATCTTGAGGAATCTTGGGGATATATGGAATTCTTGTTTTCTTTATCATTTTTAATTAGTAAAGGTTATTAAAATTACTTTGTTTAATTATATAAGTTTTTAAAACCATATAACAGAGATAATAAGGGCAATCAAAAGAAACTTTTAAGAGAAAATAGACGGAATAAAACGCCAGAAAACTGTATAATTGGTTATATGGGTATAAATAACGCAGAAAAACAGGTGGTTTCCAAGCAACGCGTGGCAGAACACGGCGAGGTTTATACCGCCCAAAGAGAAGTAAACGCTATGCTGGACCTTGTAAAACAAGAAACTGAAAGGATAGAATCCCGATTTTTAGAGCCTGCCTGCGGCAATGGCAATTTTCTGGCGGAAGTGTTAAAGCGAAAACTTCCAGTTATTACACCAAATCGGATACTTTTGTGACGTGTCTAAACTCAACATCCTTAAACTCGGCAAAATGTTTTTTGCCGCATTTTATTTTAAGTTTCTCTTCAGTGCGCAGTTTATCCAAATCTAATGTGGATTTAGTTTCCGCAACAAAATATATCCGCTTGTCATTTTTGTATATTAAAGCCCAATCAGGGTTATATTTGCCTATGGGAGTCTCTATTTTAAACCAGTCTGGCAATTTGATAAAGAAGTCCACATTTTGACTATTTTCGCAATCTTCCGCAAATTTCTTTTCCGGAGAGGACAAAGAATCTATCATAATTGCGTCATAAATCGTTTTATTTTGATTTTTTACGGCGTAAAGGCTATCTATATACGTTTCTATCTCGTTATCCTTAAAAAGGCGCATTTCCCATGCTTGCCCGGCTATTTTCTGATACTTAATGCCATCCACCATAAGTTGGCAAACCGCATTGTTTATCTTTGCTATAGCCAAATCAAAAAACATCTGCGGATTTTTGACAATCACGGGCAAGGAATTAGCTTTTGTGAGTATCGCCAAAATAGTCTTGCGCGTTAATTTAGAATTCAACCTGCTTTGTATATAATCAATTACGTTAGGTATTTCAAACCCACTGATTTCTCCGCCGGCCGCCTCATTAACAACCGTGCCTGATAGTCCTTCTTTAGTGATAGCCAAAGTACTCTTTGTGGATACTATTTTTGGCGCTTTTACCTCATCTTGGAGGTCCTGCAACGCCTTGGCTGCGCTATTTATAAGTTCGGATGAATCATAATCCACTCTATATGTAGTTTTATGCTTAATTTTATCCCAAAGTTCTATAAAGTTAGCATCTAACTCAAACCCTTTCTTCAGTTGAACTTTCTTTCTACTGGATTTTTGCTTTATTCTTCCCTCAAACTTGGTATTGCAATCATCTTCAATCTCTTTTTGCAAAGTTTTGGCAAAATCTTCATAGCTTTCGTTAGCCACGACAGTAAGTTTGTTAATGCTTTTATCATAAATTCTGTTGCCAGTATTATCAACGCAAAGCCTTAAACCGCGGCCAATTTCCTGGCGTTTTTTTGTAGTAGAAGAAGTCTCGTTTAGCGTACAAATTTGGAATACATTCGGGTTATCCCATCCTTCCCTCAACGCAGAATGGCTGAATATAAACTGCAATGGATTATTAATATCCAAAAGTTTTTCTTTTTCCTTCATTATCAACTGGTAAGTACCATCATCATCTTTTGTTTCCCCGCTGGAGTCTTTCAAGCGTCCCTTCTTGTCTTGGGAAAAATAACCATTATGCATATCTTTAAGTTCAAAGGGCAAAACCCTGCTATATTTGTCGGTAGATATGAGCCTGTTATAAATTTCTTCAAACCAATTGTATATCTTACCGTTAACTATATTGCCGGCATCGTCATATCCCCTATAATTTGCGACTCTGTCTATAAAAAACAAAGATAGTACTTTTATCCCTTTGGGGCACATTTTTTTAACTTTGTCTAAATGTTCCTTTATGGTGTTCTCTAGCTGTTTCTTCATTATTTCGTCTTTTAACGGACTGTTATCCTGCCCAATACGCACTGTAAGCCCGTTAGCAAATTCTATACTACCCTCAGAGCTATCCATATTATTGACTATAAAATTATCTCTATAAAGTTCCCTTTTATTAGATAAATTAAAAAGGTCGTCCCCTATTTTTACTGTTACCAGCTTTGGCTTTATATCGTTAGCAGCTTGATATTCTATTTTTATTTTAGCCGATATACTCTTTTTGTTTGGCACAAATTTTTCAAGTTTTATATATGCGCTATTATGGTCATTTTTGGATACTACGGAATCAACCTCAATTTGCTTAACAAGGCCCATATCATAGGCTTTGACGGGGTTTAAGCTGTAAAGCAAATTATAAATGTTCTTATGCGTGGCGGAATATCTTAACGTGCAGGTGGGCTTAAGGTTTTCTATGGCCTGTTTGCGTATTTCTGTTTCCATATTTTGCGGCTCGTCAACTATAACGATAGGACGCGTAGCCTGTATAAACTCAATGGGCTGCTTTCCAGTCAATTTATCGTTATTGCGGTTCATAATATTTTCATCTTTGGCAAAAGAATCAATATTAATCAAAAGTATTTGTATATTGTTGCTATCGGCGAAAGTCCGCAAGGCGGAAACCTTGCTAGAATCATAGACGATATAATCGGCAGGCACATTATCATAAAGTTTCTTGAAATGCTCGTGGGTTATTTCCAAATTTTTAAGGACGCCTTCTTTTATCGCTATGCTGGGCACAACTATAACAAACTTTTTAAACCCGTATTGTTTGTTAAGTTCGTAAATAGTACGCAGGTAAACATATGTTTTACCTGTCCCCGTCTCCATCTCTATAGTAAAGTTTAAGCCTTCCAGCTTATCGGCCGCATCAATTTCATTTTGCTTTTGTATTGCCTTAAGATTAGCGAAAATCTGTTCTTCCATTAAAATGAGGTTATTTTTAACCCCTTTTACGGACAATGGTAGCCCCTCGGAGGAGGTAAAGGAAACTTCAAACTCTCCATTATTAATAGGCTGGCCTTTAAAAACATCTGTAATGGCTTTAATAGCGTCTAATTGATATTGTTGATTAGGATTAAAGTGTAGCTTCATATTCTGCTCGCAGTCGGTTTGATTTTACCATCTATAATAAAAAGTTCTGGACAGAGTTGTTTTTCTGAAAGCATTTGGCTTCTCTTGGCAGTTAATTTGCCAATATTCTTACCATCCTTTGTTACCTCCACCACAACATAAAAACAGTTTGGTGTTTCTTCACATTCGGCGTATCTTCCCATCTGCTTTTCATATCCTTGAACTAGTTTGGGATTTTTATCCCACTTTAACTCTACAAGGAATTTAGAAGAAAAACCATGACTAATCTTAAAATCAATTGCCCCCCCACCGAGTGCAGTCTCTGGTGCAATATCTAAATCATTATTTTTACAATGTTGATATGATATAGCAAGGAATAATTTTTGCAAAGTGTCTTCGTTATGCACTTTACCGTCTTTTGCATATAATATCCTATCAAGTCCCAAATTTTCTATGGCATGCTTAAAATACCCAATGATATTTATAACAACAGCCTTGATACTGGCATCATTCAAAGTATGTGTTTTATTTATTTTAAGAGGATGAACTTCTACAAACTTCCGCCCCTCATCTAGCCAATTAACTTTGAAATCAGCATCTCTTTCAAAATCATATGAATCTTTTGCTTCATTCACATAACTGGATATAAATTCAGATATGGAATCTTTATCCGCGAAAATAATCTGTTTCAGTTTATTTTTGGAAGTTTTTTTCCAGTCTTTGCCTATCATTGAATTAACTTTTCTTCTCAATATTTCATTTTCATCCACTGCGTCAAAAACACCCTCTTCAAATGTCGGCAAGGTGCGAAGGAATTTTTTGGGAACAAAAATCAAAGATTTACCTGGGGACAAGGGGTCTTGTGGCAAGTAATAATCAATGCCATTATGATGTTTTTTTACAATTGCTTTAATCCCAAAATCTTTAGCAATATCTTGAGTATAGGCCAGCAAGTCCTCAATAATGATAGCGACTGTCATATCACTTATTCTATCTGCACCTATCCCTTCCTCCAAAACTCCTAACGCTAAGAACAATTCTGGCTCTTTTATCCCTTTAGATGTAACTTCTTCTGCCGATAATAGTAATTGCTCAGCTAAAGTTGAGCTTATGGCGTTGCCACTAGTTGTTCCTTTGCCATATCCAAGCGCTATTCCTGGAATTTCTTTAAATTTTGCCAATTTAATAGCGGCTTTCCAACTTTTAGATTGATGGTCTGTATTCGCTGCTAATATAAGTAAATATATTCTTCTAAAATGCTCCAAGATCTTCTTATAAGAAGATTGAAAATGACGCATCTTTGTATGCATTAGCAAGGTGGGGTCTATATAAAAACTAGAATCTACCCCAATGACAGCATCAAAGGCTCCTGTTTTATTGAAGTCTTTTTTTAAAATTTTAAAATGCTCAGATAGCCTTTGTAGCTCCATTTTACACCACGGTTAGGTTGATTTGCGCGTCTTGCATTTGCAAGGCCACATTGGTTTTAAAACTGTCTTTGCCGTCAAACAAGCTGTCTAAAATAAGACATTTTTGCGGTTTTAGTTCTAATACTTTTGCAATTACAGCATCTGATATTTTGCTAAGGCAAAATATATGCTCGCTATCATTAACCAAATAGATGTGGCTGCCATCAAAATCAATGATCTCTACTTTTGCATTAAGGTCGTAGCCTGATTTTAACATAAGCTCCGTTAATATATTCTGTTCTTTTGCGCCTTCTTTAACAGGGTTTTCAAACATATCAATGGTTTCTGTAAGGCTTTGGGCGTCTTTTGTTAAGTCGCTGCGCCAAAGTTTAAAGTTAGATTCTTTAAGACGGTAGCTCTTAAAACCTAAATCCAGCTTCGCACCGTCTTTGAAGAGGGAAGGAGTTTCCTTCTGCTCCTGTTCCATTTTTTTAATCACACGGCGGATTCTTTCCTTAGAGATTTCCGCTATGTTCTTATATCCAGCTTTATACGCTTCTGACTTTTCATCAGTTTTTTCCGGCAGTTGCACAAGAATAAATTTTCTATTCCCGCCATCTTCTTTATTTAATTCCATAACAGCCTGCGCCGTAGTGCCGGAACCAGCAAAAAAATCTAACACGACACAATCTTCTTCATCTTTTATTTTTACATGTTTTATAATACTCTTTAAGAGAGTACTTGGCTTTACCGTTTCAAAGCTATTTCCTATTTCAGGAAGTATAGTTTTTAGTTCAGATTTTCCATCTTCTGCCGTACCATAAGTATCTTTGTCAAAAAAATGCGACCAAAATGGTTTAAATATGTCACTACTTTCATCATCAGGTCTAATTTTTATATAAGGTTTTTCATTCTTTACAAAAACATCGCCCCTGTTTATGAAAAAAGTTACTTGGTCCGATCCTATTTTCCACTGCTTATCCGCTTTCGGACTAACACCTAAAATATCAAACTGCATTGTAGCCCTGCCACGCATGCCCATAGCACTCATTTCTTCTATCACTTTTTCCCTATAAACTCCTTTTTCGTCACTCAAAGGATAATCTTTTTCGGAAACTTTTTCTAGTTGGAAATACATCTTGTCATTCATTTTTTTATAGGCTAATAAATACTCAACCTTAGATTGCAAGAGTTCTTTTGCGGTAGTTGTATTTTGGCATTTTGTTCTCTTTTCCCAAGTAATATTTCCAATGAAATTCTCTTCCCCAAAAATTTCATTCATTAAAAGCCTTAAATTGTGGACTTCATTATCATCAATAGATACAAAAATAACGCCGTCATCACGGAGTAAGTTTTTAGCCAAAAATAATCTGGGATACATCATAGAAAGCCAATTGCTGTGAAACTGCCCATTTTCCTGCGAGTTTTTGTGAAAAAGGCCCTCTTTAAGCAAATACCCTTCTTCATCTTTTTCTTTAATTTTCTTTAGGTATTCTTCTTTGCTTTCGCTAAATTTATCAGGGTAGATAAAACTATCGTTGCCGGTATTATAGGGCGGGTCAATATAAATCATTTTAATTTTGCCGTAGTATGATTTCTGCAAAACTTTAAGCGCTTCTAAATTTTCGCCCTCTATAAAAACATTTTGGGTGGTATCAAAATTTACAGATTCTTCCTTTAGCGACATTAATGTTTTTGTGGTAGGCGTTTGTATGGCGGTAAAAACATCGCTTTTATTGGCCCAGTTTAGCACATATCTTTCATCGGTAATTTGTGCGTCTTGGCCCAAAGCAAGTTTAAGGCGTTCAAAATCTATTTTGCCTTCGCTAACAACTTCCGGGAAAAGGCTTTTAAGTTCGGCAAGTTTCTCCTGCGTAATATTAAGTGATTCTTTAGAAAACGATTTTTCCGCCATATTTTACCTCTTAAACAATATAAAAAACATATCTTCATTATAGCAAGTTTATAACTAATAAATTACCTAAACTAAAATGGTTAAAACGCCAGATTAGTTATAACAAAATTTCATTCTTTCTTTGAGAAATATCTATGTAGATTTTTCGCAATAGCGTTATTTTATGCACTATTCTATATTTATTATTTTCCCAAATTATTCTTGTATAGTCGCAGTCCAAGCACTAAGATTTTGAAGCTTTTCTCTGGTAATTTGTGCCTTTAAAGCGGCAAATTCTTTTGTTTTGGATAAGTCTTTAGCTGGGAGAAACAATTTGTAAGCTTTTTGATATTCTTCCAATTCTTTTTTAAAGTATTCATATTCCGCCTCTGTCATTTCCTCCTTGGCCATAGAAAACATACTCTGTTGGTTTTTATCACTAAACCAATTTTCTTCTTGTTCTTTGTAATCGCTAAAAGCCGTTACAGTATCACGGAATTTGGTAAGTTTTTCTGATATATTAATTTGAATCGCATAGTAAATATAAATAGCTGTGTTATACAAATCTTCACTTGGACGGGAACATTTCCTGGAATGTTCTAAGTCGGCGATAATATGCTTTTTTTGTTCAGCGTCAATATTTGCGCAATTTAACGCAGCATCAACTCCGTCCCAAAAATTATATTCGCTACAGATTTTATCAAAAATGATTATCGCCGAAACAAGAGTTAAAAAATCATTCCAAACCCCTGATAGGAATAACACATGCTTTACCGCTTCAAATGCAACACTCCTTTTAACATTTGAAAATTTATAAAGGCTATAAACAGCATAAGGAAGTTCATTTAAAGATAAATTCCGCGTAGTACCGATATAATCACTTGCCTTATTTTCTGTAATATAGCCTTCCTTTATAAGTTTATCAAGGAAATGTTTTCCTAAAGCATTTCTTTGTTGTTTGGATTTTATATCAAGAATTAATTTACCGCTTTTATAATCTCCACCAGATGCTTTATTGCATATTTGTTTTATAACAGCGGATTCTTTAGTTATTTTAGACCCATTTGTAAGAGTTACATGAGACTGCAATTCCTTTTCAAATAAATCAAAAAAATCCGGCTTCGCTTTCCCTTTTGGACGCCCCTTAGAATTGCCGCTTTGTCCGGGTTTGAACTGACCGCTTTTGGGAGGTTTGCCGTAGCCCACTTTGTAATCATTTTCCATTTTGGGCCTCCTCTTTTTCCGCCAACAGGCCCGTGTATGTTTTGCCGCTGTCTTGCAGCACGGCTTCCTGCCCTGTCAGTTCTTGCCAGCGGCGAATTGTGGTGTCGATATAAAGAGGCTCAAGTTCTATTCCGCGGCAGACGCGTTTTGCCTTCTCGCACGCGATAAGCGTGCTGCCGCTGCCCAAGAAAGAATCAAGCACAATATCTCCACGCGTAGAGACATCCAAAATGGCGTCCCAAATCATCTCTACTGGCTTTACTGTTGGGTGGAGTTTTAGAAGATTGCGGTTTTTGCCGAAGGCATTCACGCCCGCGTAGTCCCACACATTAGCGCGGTAACGACCATGAACGCCAAGTTCCACATTGTTTGTGTGTGAGTTTGTGCCATTTTTGAAGAGGAAGATAAGTTCGTGCTTAGAGCGATATAAACTTCCCATACCTGCATTATTTTTGTTCCATACACAGATATTTTTAAACTCCTCATATATTCTGCCTGCGGTTGAAATTTCGCCTACGTGGCGCCAATCCATACATATGTAATGCAGACTGCCGTCTTTGCTAAAAGCTTTAAGCAGCTCAAAATTCTGGGAAAGAAACCGTGTAAAATCATTCTCTGAAAGTTCTCCGCTGGCCATGGCGAACTCCTTATGCTTATTTACACCTTTGCCACACACATGGCCTTCTATTTTGACGTTATACGGAGGATCAGTGAATACCATATCCGCCTTTTCTTCGCTCATAAGCGCGGTAAAACTTTCTGGCTTTAAGGCATCAGCACAAATTATGCGGTGATTGCCCAGTTGCCAGATATCGCCGGGCTTGGAAACTATTTCGTTTTCCTCAATAAATGGAATATTATTTAGTCTTTCGTCGGCTTGGGCGGGATTAAGAATATTGTCTATTTCTATATTGTCAAAACCTGTAATATCAAGGTTGAAATCCAGGTTGAGTTTTTCAAGGTCGCTGAATTCCAGCTTTAACATATCTATGTCCCACTCTCCATTTTCCGTAAGTTTATTATCGGCAATGCGGTAGGCGCGTTTTTGCGGGGCTGTGAGGTGTGTAAGGCGGATTACAGGCACTTCTGTCATGCCAAGATGCTGGGCGGCAAGCAGGCGGCCATGGCCAGCAATAATCTCGTTATTCTCGTCAATTAAGATAGGGTTATTGAACTTAAACTCTTTAATTGAGTTTATGATTTGCGTGACTTGCTTTTCGCAGTGCTGCTTGGGATTGTTTTTGTACGACTTTATTTCGTTTAGTGCAATATATTGCACAGCAAGATTACCCTGTTGGGCATCTTGTGTACTACATGATTTTTCTGTCATAATTTCTCCTATATCTCCCACTATGTTTTATTTAATCTTTTACCCTGTTTCATATACTTCTCCTTTTTGTGCGCTTTTTCTAATAGGCGCAAACTCTATAATGAAAAATCGTATCATATTTGTTCGCTTTTTACAATAACTATTTTATATATAGGCTAACTTGACAGCAGCGCACTAAACAAGTATTATAAAAAATGAATAAGATTTTAATGGGGATAATATGCTTACAAAAAGACAAAAAGAGATTTTAAACATCATAAAAGCAGACAAGGGTATTAACTTAACAACAATAGCAAAGAAACTTAATTTAGCCAAAAGCGTTGTATCAGTACATATAAAAAACCTTGTAGCGCAAGAGTTCTTGAAAAAAGAGGGACGCTTACTAAGGCCAACTAAAAAAAATTCCGAAGCAGTAACCCACCTTCCTTATTACGGCTTGGCCCAATGCGGATATAATGATATTTTGACGGAAGATAATGTTGTAAGTTATGTCCCTATGCCTACGGAGTTTTTACCGATGATGACTGACGACCTGTTTTTAATCAAAGCCAAAGGTGATTCCATGGAGCCGTCCATTGCGGACGGAGAACTTTTGCTTTTGAAAAAGAAAAGAGATCTCACACTTAATCAAAATGACATTCTACTTTGCTTCCATAATGAAGGCCTTAAACTAAAACGCATAAAGTATATCGCGGACGAGAACGGACACAGGCAACCATTCCTAGTTTCCGATAACAAAGCTTATTATGAGCCCATACCAGCAGACGAAACCACCCATATAGTCGGCGAGTTAATTAAAGGATTTAAGGATTATAAATAGCTTTATACGAATAATGTGTAGTTTTTAACTATGGTATATAATGTCAAAATATAACAAGCATAAAAATAATGTGCAAATGACAAGAGCATAACAGGAAGAAATAGGCCCTAAATGAATTCTCATAAACTTGTGGCAAAAGAAGAATAGCCTGAAAAAACTAAATCAAAATTCAATCTTCAAGTTATATCAAATCCCAACTGTTTTTTAACGGTGGGGATTTATTCAAAAAAATGTAGCATGTATTTTTAGAAAAATTGATATTATCAAAGATATTTATTTATAGAGAGAATAACAATGAGCATAAAAATGTATGACAAAAATTTTAGCCATAAAACAGAAACAAAAAATGAAAAAAAGCATCTTACAGAAATATTGTCAAAATGGATTAAATGGATTATATATGATTATCTTAAAAAAAATAAAAAAGATGACAAGGCAGCTAACAATTTTTTGGATAAGTATAAGGCTGAAGACTATAAAAATTTAGTTGATACTTTGGGATTGTTTGATAAAATTTATCAAAACAAAGATATTGAAGCGTCGCTTTGTTGGGATGAAGATGATTTCAATGCTTTTCTTAAGGACAATGAGGACCCCAAGTGTTTTTATTGTAAATTAGATGGGGAAAAATTAGGCAAATTTTACGACATTGTTGAGAGTGATAATTGGACACGTGGAAGGAATTTTGAAATAGATCGTAAGGATGGAAGAATAAAGTCTTATTTAAAAGATAAGAAGAGGCAGAAAGTTTTTATTGCTAAAATGCGGGATATTATTAACAATAATACTTCTTGCAAAAGTGACTTATTTGAGGAACTAAAAACAGCCTTAGGGGTAGATATAAAAGGGGAGTGCTATCTTTATTTACCTGCTCCATATAATTCTAAAAATTGTGTGTTTGCCTGCTATTGGTGCAATAATGCGAAGACGGATGCTTTTGATGAGGAGCAATTTAAAGAAATAGGTTTAGCAATAGGAGAAGTGATAAAAAAGATAATTTAGGTTAAATTTTGAATTTGATAATTTCTAAGGTGTTCAGGGTGTTATGTCGGGGGATACCTGCTAATGAAACCACACGGATATTAGGCAAGCTGGTAAAAGGCTTTAAAGATTATAAATAGTTTTTACATTATAGACTATAAAACTTATATATTTATCAAAATATTTACAATATGTAGCATAAAAATACTTGATTTTTATTGTTTTTTACAGTATCATATGTATAAATAGGAGTCAATGATATGATACAAAGACCGGAGTATTTAAAAAAACTAATAAGTTTTAAAGATAAGCAGCTCATAAAAATCGTGACAGGCGTGCGCCGTTGCGGTAAGTCCACTTTGTTCGCACTCTATCAGGAAGAACTCCTTAAAAAGGGTGTTTTACCCAAACAGATCCAAAGCATAAATTTGGAAGACCCTTCTTATTCAAACCTTTTGGATTGGACGAAACTTTACGAGTACATAAATAAACGTTTAGTTCCCAATCAAAAAAACTACATTTTTATTGATGAAGTTCAAAATGTTGTTGATTTTGAAAAGGCGGCTGACGGCCTTTTCATAAAAAATAATGTTGATTTGTATTTGACCGGTTCTAACTCCAAAATGCAATCCGGGCAGTGGGCTACTTTGCTTTCCGGACGCTATATCGAAATACATATGATTCCGCTTTCCTTTAAAGAATACTCCTCTGCTGCGGATACCGGTAACGTGGAAGAAACATTTCGTTCTTACTTAGAAAACAGCTCTTTCCCGTATGCTTTACAGCTTAACGGGGATATAAACCAGATAAGAGATTATTTAGGTGGGATATATAACACCATAGTCCTTAAAGATGTTGTAGAGAATAAGAATATAAGAGACGTAAGCCGTTTGGAAAGCGTGATAAGATTTATGGCTGACAACATAGGCAGTTTAACTTCCATAAAGAAAATCAGTGACACCATGACCTCCGATGGTATAAAAACGATGCCTTTAACCATAGAAAATTATTTGGACGCTTTTCGTAATGGCTATATACTCTATAAGGTTGGCAGATATGATGTAAAAGGCAAAAAACTTCTTCAAACATTGGATAAGTACTACCTTGTTGATATAGGGTTGCGTTATTACCTCCTTGGTAATAAAAAAGCAGACAGAGGCCGTATCCTTGAAAACATAGTATATCTGGAACTCTTGCGCCGCGGTTACAAGGTTTATATAGGCAAAGTAGGCGATAAAGAAGTAGATTTTGTGGCAGAAAATAATGGAGAAATAGAATATTACCAAGTTTCTGATAGTGTGGCTGATCAGGATACTCTCTCCCGTGAGCTTGCACCACTTAATGCCATAAAAGATCATAATCTAAAGATTCTTCTTACAAGAGATTTTGAACCGCAAACCTCACACAATGGAATAAAACAAATAAATATTTTTGACTGGCTGAAACAATAACAGGCATAATTTGTTTATTTAACTAGGCAATGCGGAGAATGAGAATTATTCTCCGCATTATCATTTATCTGGGTTAACAAATTATAACGGTATTTGTTATCTTCTGTATACCTTTGTTAAAAATTTTAGCCATTAGGCAAAAAATATATAATTTCACTGATTAAAAAGAAGATTTACCCTGTTTTGCCCTAATATTTCCCTGTTATTATTTTGGGGAAATTTTTGCGCTATTCCAAAAATCACTTATGAGAAGTAGTTTCGCAAATCCGTTTTTTGTTAAAAATATCTCAAAAAGCTGCAAATTTCCCTGTATTTTCCCTGTTATTTAGGGAATTTGAGAAGGGGAGAATGCAAGCATACAGCTACATTAACTGGGCACTCCGCCATATTTGAAATATATACCGCCCGCAAGGGCGGTTTTTTATTTGTAGTTGGCGGCGGAGTCAAATGCAGCGGTTGAAAGGACACTCGAAATAATTGGTATTATGACAATTTAATTACACAACTAGACAGGGTTTTTGATTTGGTTATTAGCTAAAGGGAAAGACTCGCTTCTACTTCTTCGTCAAGATAATAATAAGATTGTGGCGGGATAAAAGAGGGTATAATATCTTTCGGGTCTACTGGGTTTTTAAATCGTTTGAGTTCCGATATCTCCATGGCGAAACCGATATCTTTATTATCAAAATATGCAAAAAAAGCTTCTTCTTCTATCCCTGCCCATTTTTTACATTTTTTCCATAAAACTTCTGGAGTATCTTCTATTATTTGAGAAGTGGTGAAATAACCGACAATTTTTTTAGTAGGGGCAGAAGAATAAATGTACACTTTCCTATCACATAAATTTTTATTAATCTTCTTCCTGAACTCAAATCTCTTTTTCTGCGTTAAAATATGCTTAACATATTCTGGTTTTATTGAAATTAAAATGCTCATATAATTCTCCTAAACTAAAAAATAAGGATTCGTCTTTGTCGCAGTTAGAATGGTATCAAATGAGGAGTCATTTATTTGCTGGAATCCCCTCGGGGCGGAGTTTATGTCCTTTATTATTCCTAATTCTATCATTTTTTTAAGATTTATCCTCGCTGGGAAAGAATAAATATATAAAAAGTTTATAATGAAAGGACTTATGCCTCTATATTTATCCCATAGTGAATTTAATTCTGACTCCTCAAAAACCGTACGTTTACCACATTTGCTTACAAAATCCTGACAGTTATGAAAACTTAACTCCACGCTATCAACTTCGCCAATAGTAGTTAGAACGGATTTATAGTATCCACCAGTTCTATAAAATATTATGATATCTCCTCTTTGGACTCCTCTTTCTCCGGAGTGGGATATGTAAGATTTCAATATAGCATTGCCGAAAGAAGTATTTTCTTGGAAGTCCATAGGATTTTCTGTATGCAATATCGAATCAGGCAATAATTTAGTATGGTATTCAGGGAAAATAGGTACCAGAAACTTTCTAGATTTTTTGTTTACATACGGATATGCGGCAATGGGTTTGTTTATATTAAAGACAGAATCTAATTTTCGAACGAACACCTCTTCCTGCCCAGAAGAGGACATCTTCACTCCATGTTTACAAAAACCGAAACCCTCAAGCAAACGGATAAGTCTTTCTCTGTTTGGGGCATTGTTGAAAATTGTAACGTATATCTCATCTACTTTATTTATAAAAGCATTATCAAAAACTATCTTTAAAAATCTTTCCCCGATTCTAAATCCGTTCAGCTCGACTTTAAACGTTCCAATCTTGAGCCTCTTTTTCGGAATAAAGGTAGGAGTTATATCATGATATGATGTCTTTTCGTCTTCGATTTTAATATAAAGAAAAGCATTAATTGTGTTCTTTTCTTTACAGATATATGCTTTTTCATCAGACTTCTTTTTGAACCAACTATCAAACCCTTTATAATCTTGTTTAAAAGAAGCAAAAAATGGATCGTCTAGGTCAATACGAGCAAAATGTTCCTGTTTGATAGACAAGGCCTTATACTCGGTTAATGGCGGATTCTCAGAAGTAACTTTTTCTATATATGATTCTATGAAGAAAACTTTATGTCCGATACCCAAATCCCTAGCTTTTTTATGTATCAGGATATCTTCTGTTATTAAAAAATTAACAGTTCCTATATATAGTTCATTGATTAATCTGGTATCGTTTATATCATTTTCATTCTTATCATGTTCCTTAGAGAAAAGACCTATCTCATCACAAAAATCTGACCCGACAATGGTATTATAACTGGTAAGTTTTATTGCAAAGCTATCTTTTACTTTAGGGTCTTTATGCTTTGATATTTCCGCCGCGGTCAAAGGGTGTACGCATTTTTTATCTTTGAGTTTGTCTATCCAATTAAACAACTTCCCGATATCTGCATTTATAGGGCTGTTCGTTTCACGATGTATTATTATATTTGTATCTAGAAGAATTCTTTTATCCATTATGGACCCCTTAACTAACAGTTTTTAACTATAATAATTTGTATCAAATTATTAGCCTATTTGCTATCGAGCTGGCATGTAACAATATAATGACTATTATAACTATGAAATAAAACATATCTAGTATTATAGCGGTAATATTA
>CAZBCE010000017.1:0-21312 GCA_964490555.1 uncultured Elusimicrobium sp.
ATTTATTGTCAGAATTATCAAAAAAGAGTCCTTTTATACTGCGAAGAGTCTAAAAACAGCAAGTTATCCACAGGATTGTTGATAATTGTGAATAACTTTGAAACCTGTTTAAAGACCCAAAAATATTAAGCCAAAAAGCTGTTGTTTTGCTATAATATTTTTGAAATTAACGGAGGTTGGTATGAAATTCAGTTTATTTTTATCTCTTATTCTTTCCATCTGTTTGACGGGTTGTTACAGCCCGCAAAAGAAAGCGCAGAAAGACGCCTCAAAAGGCCCTGCCGATTTATTTACTTTAAGCGGTATCTGCCCTATGCGCGCTAACGAAAACGCCCTCCGCCGCCAGTCCGAAGCAAGAATGCGCGAAAGCAGAAAAATACCCAGCGTTGATTTTGAATTTGACAGCATAGTCCTTATCCCCAGTTCTTACGAAGTTTTAAATAAAGTCGCTAATATTATGGTTGCCAACCGCAGTATGAAGCTTATCGTTGAAGGCCATACCGACGAAGTAGGTTCGCACGAATATAATGACTGGCTTTCCAAAGCCCGCGCCAATGCGATTAAAAGCTATCTTGCAAGCAGAGGCGTTCACCCCGATTCCATTAAAACCTACGGCCACGGCAAAAGAGTACCTTTGGTAAAGGACGATTCACCCGACGGCCGCGCCTGCAACAGACGCGTGGAATTTACGCTTACAACCAGAGATTGGGAAACCGTTTATTAATCTTTGCTCTAAGCAGTCCGTACACAATTTAAGTACCGCTCCTAAGTATAAAAGGGGCGGTATTTTTTTGTCCTGTTTTGGGTAGCGGTTATTGCGCGCGCCGCGTAACTTAGGCATTGGGCCGTTATGCTTTACGGCGCGCCGCAGGCTTAATGCTTACTATCTGCGCAAATAAAAACCCCCGTAAAAAAGTACGGGGGTTTTGTCATCAGTTTAAAGCAATTATCAGTTATTGTATTCGCCGCTTACTATTGTTCTGGCGTCGGTGTCTTTAGGCGTAACTGTTTGGTCGTCAAGATTAACTTCGTAAACGCCGCAGGGTATGGGATAGTCTTTCATATTCTGCTGCGTCGCGCCCAGCTTGCCGTTTACGCGGCAGGTAACTTTATATACGGGCGAGCCTGTCTTTATGGTAACCCAGTTGCGGTCATTTGCCATAAGCACAAGGCCTTTGCGCTTTTGCGTTTTATCTATGCTCATGATATAAGAGTCTATTTTTTGGTCGTAAAAGCGTTTTACCAAAAGCACGGCTTGGTTTCTTTCATATTTAAGTTTTTGCTGTAATAAAGCTTCTCTTTCGTCCGTTGAAACCGTATTTTGAACCTGCGGGCGGGCCTGCTGGGCAACAACGGCGGGGGATGGAGCCGCTGTAACGGGGCGGGCTGCCTGCGCTTCTTTTGCGGCCTGCTTTTCCGCGTCGGTCTTAAACAGGTAAGAACCTTCTTTTTCGTCGCCTTCAAACTTGGCGGCCCTAAGGTCGTCATGACCTATCTTAAGGTAACGTTCGGTATCTTTAACCTCGGTGTATTCCAAGGTTATAAGGCCTTCTTTGTTTATGGCGGATTTTTGGCTTACTCTGCCGTGTATCGTATCAAGAAAAGGAGAGTAGCTTATGTAAAATGTAATATTTTCCGGGGAATATTTTTTTGCTATCGCGTTTCTTACTATTTCATCAGGGAAAGCGGCATTAAAATTAAGCTCCACGCTTTTGCGCTCGCTGTACCAGCAGCACTTTGTTATGCACGCCATATCCGTATCAAGCCTTGTTATGGCTTCCGCGGGGTTAAATTTAAGGTCAAGGCGGTAGCAGACGTCTGTAACATTGCCGTCCATATCCTTGTTGGAAGAAACCACCTTAAGCCACCGTTTGGTGGAATCTCCGTCGCTGTAATTCATTCCTACGCAGCCGCAAAGCAGGGCGGCCGCCGATAATAAAATATAAATTCTTTTCATATTTTGATTATACCCTATTTTTTTAAAGTTATGTTACTACTATAAATAAATTTGATATTTTTTGCAAAATCTGACTTATTTTAATGTAAGATATATGTATAATATTTTCAGCGCAGAAGTATTTACGGAGGGAGTCTTATGAAATATATTTTAGTTGCGGTTTCAGCTTTCTTTATTTTAGGTGGATGCACGGCTGCAAATAAAAAGACGGACGACGCTAATCTTACCGTACAACAAAAGCCGCAGATAGTTGACGAGGAGTTTGATTTGCTCGTCGCGCCCGAATATGACTATGAAAGTGACGTCGCCTATGCCGACCAGCTTAAAAATAACCAGCCCGTACAACCCGCCGCAGGCGCGGTAAAACCGGCAAAAAAACCCGCGGCAATACAACAGTAATATCCCATGATTTTCTCGGGAAACGAAATTTTAGAGCAGGAAGCCCAAAGGCTGTTTAATATCCTAGGCAAAGTAACGGATTTTAAAACAGGTCTTAAGTATAATATGGCTTCCTGCTTTAATATTGCCCCGCTTACCCTGCAAATTAACCGTCTTAAAAAAGAACGCAATGCCGTTATTCTTGCCCATTACTACTGCACGCCCGATATTGTTTACGGCGTGGCAGATTACAGGGGCGACTCTTATGCTTTAAGCCTTCAGGCCTCCAAGGTTAAGGAAGATATTATACTTTTCAGCGGCGTTTATTTTATGGCGCAAACGGCAAAAATATTAAACCCGCAAAAGGCTGTCTATCTGCCTGCGGTGCACGCGGGCTGTTCCCTTGCCGACAGCGTTGAAGCCGCCGATGTAGCCGCGCTTAAAACCAAATATCCCGCCGCCGCTTTTGTGTGCTATATAAACAGCACGGCGGAAGTTAAAGCGCTTTGCGATATTTGCGTAACTTCTTCCAATGTTTATGATATTGTTGCAAGTTTGCCGCAAAAGCAAATTGTCTTTTTGCCCGATATTTTTATGGCGGAAAATATAAAAATAGAACTTGCAAAACGCGGCGCGGAAAAAGAAATTATTCCCTTTGGCGGCACCTGCTGTGTGCACGATAAATATACTGTGCAGGACGTTAAGGATATCCGCGCGGCGCACCCACAGGCCAAAATTATCTGCCACCCAGAATGCGTCTCTTCCGTCTGCGAACTTTGCGATTATGTCGGCAGCACAAGCGGTATGTTAAAATACGCCGCCGCCAGCCCCGCCAAAACATTTGCCGTACTCAGCGAAGACGGCATAGTAAATTGTATGGAATACGAAAATCCGTCAAAAACCTTTTTGCCTTTCAGCAGGACTTGCGCCCAGATGAAGCGCAATAGTCTTTGTAATATTTTAGGCGTGCTGCAAAACCCCGCCGCCGCGCCGCAGGTGCAGGTGGCAGAAGGCGTGCGCGCTAAAGCTTTAGACTGCGTAAATAATATGTTTAAAACGGCAGGTGCAAAATGATTGAAAAGATAATAGAACTGGCTGTTGAAGAAGATTTGGGATTGGGGGACATAACCTCCGACAATATTTTTACCGCAAAAGATAAAAGCATTGCTTATCTCGTCGCCAAAGAAGATATGGTAGTTTGCGGGGGGGATATTGCCGCGCAGGTTTTCGCTTATATTGACCCGTCCGTAAAATTTACCCTGCTTGCCAAAGAAGGCCAAAGCGTAAAAAAAGGCGCAAAAATAGCCAAAGCGGAAGGCGGCACTTTAAGTATTCTTAAGGCGGAACGCCCAGCATTAAACTTTATGCAGCGTATGAGCGGCATTGCTTCCGCCTCGCGCGAACTTTCCGCCGTGGCGGCAAAGCACGGCGTTATGCTTGTTGATACCCGCAAATCCCTGCCGGGTATGAGAAAATTTGATAAATACGCCGTCAGAATAGGCGGTGCGCGCAATCACCGTATGTCGCTTGCCGACAGCGTTATGATAAAAGATAATCACATAGCCGCGGCGGGCAGTATAACAAAAGCTGTGGCGATTATAAAAAGCAAGATAGGCCATACGCCCAAGATAGAGGTGGAAACCAAAAATCTTAAGGAAGTTAAAGAAGCCTTTGGCGCGGGAGCGGATATTATTATGCTTGATAATATGTCCCCTGCCGATATAAAAGAAGCCGTTAAAATAATAAAAGGCAAAGCAATAACGGAAGCTTCGGGCGGCATTAACAAAAACAATTTGGATGAGTACTGTAAGACAGGCGTTGACGTAATTTCCATGGGCGCGCTTACGCATTCCGTGCCCGCAAAGGATATAAGCCTGCTTATAGAAATACGCAAAAAATCAAACTAAGGAGTTGTGTTATGAGAGATTTCTCAAAACTGCTGGCTAAAGTAAATTCCAGAGCCACCGCATCCGTGATAAGGGAACTGCTGAAATTTACAAACCAGCCGGGAATGATATCGTTTGCAGGAGGCATGCCGGACCCTACCGCCTTCCCTGCCGACGAGATAGCAAATCTTATGGGTGTTGCCGTTCAAAAGAATAAACACGTCGCGCTTCAGTACGGGCAGACGGAAGGCGAACCCGGTTTTAAAGAAGAGTTAATAAAACTTTTAAAGAAAGACGAAAATATTGATATTTCCCAAGACGAGCTTTTGGTTACGTCCGCCTCCCAGCAGGCTTTGGATATTATAGCCAAAGCATTTATAGACGAAGGTGATATTATTTTAGTCAGCAAGCCCACCTATCTTGGCGCGTTACAGGCTTTTGTTACCTATGCCGCAAATATGGTTGGCGTGGAAAGCGATAACGACGGCATTATCCCCGAATCTTTGGAAACGGAACTTGCCAAAATAAAAGCCGCGGGCAAAATTTGCAAATTTGTTTATATCGTGCCTGACTTTCAAAATCCCACGGGTACAACCATACCCACCGAAAGGCGCGTAAAAATATTGGAAATCGCCAAAAAATACGACACCTTAATTTTGGAAGATTCCCCGTACAGAAAAATCCGCTTTGAAGGCGAACATCAAACCACCTTTTACGCTTTGGATAAAGGGCAGGGCAATGTTATTACAATGTTCACTTTTTCTAAAACCTTTGTACCTGGTTTCCGCCTTGGTTATGTTATAGGGCATAAAGAAATAATAAGAAAGTTCTGTGTGTTAAAACAGGCTATGGACTTATGTACTTCGCCCGTGTGTCAGGCGGTAACTTCCGAATTTTTAAAGCAGGGCTGCCTCCAGCCGCACGTTGATAAAGTGGTAAGCATATACAGCAAAAAACGCGACGCTATGCTTAAAGCTTTGGAAACTTATATGCCCAAAGGCGTTACTTGGACGCGCCCGCAGGGCG
The DNA here is from genome assembly GCA_964490555.1 of uncultured Elusimicrobium sp. Lineage (GTDB taxonomy): Bacteria > Elusimicrobiota > Elusimicrobia > Elusimicrobiales > Elusimicrobiaceae > Proelusimicrobium. The sequence continues at coordinate 5,248 of CAZBCE010000017.1, forward strand.
GTTTGTTTTTATGGGTTGTGGTCCCGCCCGAAATTGATACGGAAAAGATGTTTTTAACCGCCGTGGAAAACAAGGTGGCTTATGTTATAGGCTCGGCTTTCTTCCACGATAACAGCGGCAAAAATACTATGCGCTTAAACTTTTCTTACGCCACTTTTGAGCAGATTGACGAAGGCATTAAACGTCTGGCATCGGCAATAAAAAACTACAAAGCGGCTTAACATCTTGTATTAAAATATTAAAGGCCTTCCGTTTAAACGCGGAGGGCCTTTGTAAAAAAAAGTATTAAACCCGCGCAGGGCGGAAGTTAAAGAAAAATCAGTCTGTTAAGCGCGGTATTTATATGCTAAAATCAAATATATATATGTAGCAAGGAGGAGTAATGGAAACAACGACAGCTGCGGCTTCAGGCGCAGGTATGAACGGTCTTTTTCTTATAATGATAATTTTTCTGGGCGTTTTTATGTTTTTAACCAGCAGAACGCAAAAGAAGCGTGAAAACGAGCAGAAGCAGTTGATAAAAAGTTTAGTAAAAGGCGATAAAGTTGTTTTAATTGGCGGTATATTAGGTACTGTAGCCGGTTTTAACGGCGAAGTTATTGAAGTAAAAATCTCTGAAACGGCAAAGCTTTCCGTTTTGCCCAGCGGCATTGTAACCGTCATCAGGGAAAATGCAAACACCGCAAACGGAGCTAAGTAAAAAATGAATAAGCTTGCAATTAAATGGAGTGTAGTACTTATTGTATTATTCGGCTCTCTGGCTTTACTGTATCCTTCTTACGAATGGTACTCCAAAACCAATGCCGACAGGGAAAAGATGGAAGCTTCCGGCGAAAGACCGAAAAGAATTATTAACCTCGGTCTGGACTTAAGGGGCGGCTCATCTCTTTTACTGGAACTGGATATAACCAAGCTTCCCGCGAAAGAAACCTTAAATGACGCCATGCAGCGCGCCATAGAAATTATCCGCAACAGGATTGACCAGTACGGCGTGGGAGAAATCCCAATAACCCGCCAGGGCGAAAAATGGATATCCGTCCAGCTGCCCGGTATTGCCAATCCCGAACAGGCCGAAGCCTTGATAGGCAAAACGGCTATGTTGGAATTCAGGATAGTAAAAGATACTCCCGAAGCCCAGGAAGCGGTAAATAAGATAAACGAAATTGATAATCCTTTCAATCCCGACGGTACGCTTACGGAAGCGGCAGCAAAGCTTCAACCCGCAGGCGTTAACGTAATGAGGGATAAACAGGGTTATATCTTAGCTTTATCCGATACGGTTTCCGTAACAGGCGCCGATTTGGAAGACGCGCGCGTTTCTCCTTCAGGCGAATACGGCTACCCCGAAGTTAACTTTAAATTTAACGGCGAAGGCAGCAAGAAGTTCGGTACTTTGACAGGCAACAATATAGGCAAACAACTTGCCATTGTGCTTGATAATACGGTACAGTCTGCCCCCACCATACAAAGCAGAATTACCAAAGACGGCCGCATCACGGGCCAGTTTACGATGGACGAAGCCAGACAGCTTGCCATAGTCTTAAGAGCAGGCGCTTTACCCGCCCCAGTAAAAATTATAGAAAAACGCACCATAGGCCCCGGTTTGGGCGAAGACTCCATAAAGAGCGGTCTTAAAGCTTCTTTATACGGCTTCATTCTTATCGTGCTTTTTATGAGCGTTTACTATCGTTTCTCAGGTATAATTTCCAGCTTTGCTTTAGGCTTAAACTTTGTATTTTTGCTGGCGCTTATGTCTTATTTCTCCGCCACGTTAACGCTGCCCGGTATCGCAGGTATCATATTATCCCTTGCAATGGCGGTGGACGCAAACGTGCTTATACTTGAACGTATGAGGGAGGAATATACCAGAGGCCAACCCATAGCCATAGCCATAAAAGAAGGTTACGACAAAGCCTGGAGCGCTATTTTTGACTCCAACCTTACAACCTGGATAGCTTCTTTGCTGTTATTCCAGTTTGGCACAGGCCCGGTAAAAGGTTTTGCTTTAACCCTTACTTTAGGTCTTCTTGTGGGTATGTTTACCTCGGTTTTTGTAACCCGCGCCATATATGAACTTTTGCTTACGGCAAATCCGAAGGAGATCAGCATATGAAGTATTTTCAGTTACTGCCTAAAACAAATATAGATTTTATAGGCATGAGAAAATGGTTATTCCTTTTCTCCGCCGTTCTTATGCTTGCGTGTTTCGGCTCTATAATTTTTAAAGGTATGAACTACGGCATAGACTTTACCGGCGGTACGGTAATGCAGGTTCACTTTAAAGCTCCCATTGATATTAAAGATATCAGAAGCGCTTTATCGGACCAGAATATCAATGCCGATATTCAAACCTTTATAGGCAAAAACACCTATGCAATTAAGGTAAAAGGCAGACAAGATGATGTTAACGAAGTTTCTTCCAAAATAGAAACTGCGCTTAACACAACCAATGTCGCCTTTGACGTTGAGCAGAAAGACTTTGTAGGCCCCGCAGTGGGTAACCACTTGGCCAAGAAAGCGTTTTTTGCTTTCGTTCTCGCCTTGGGCGCAATGATTATTTACATAGGGTTCCGCTTCCAAAACATTATTTGGGGCGCAATGGCCGTATTGGCATTGTTCCACGACGTGTTTTTGGCTGTCGGCGTATTTTCTATATTTAATATAGAAGTTGACCTTGTTATCGTGGCGGCGTTTTTAACCATAGCGGGTTATTCCGTCAACGACACCATTGTTATCTTTGACAGAGTAAGAGAAAATATGCACCTTAACCCCAAATGGAGTTTAAAGGAGCTTTTAAACGTTAGTATAAACGAAACCTTGTCCAGAACGATAATCACCTCATTGACGGTTATCGGCGCGACATTGCTTTTGTTTATCTTCGGCGGGGACGTATTGCGCAATTTCTCCCTTGCTATGTTGATTGGTCTTTTCTCAGGCGTTTATTCCACCATTGCCCTTGTGGCAGGTTTGGTATATCAGTGGGATAAAAGCGGCACATACGGCGTAACAGCCGCCGCTCCCGTTGCGCAAGAAGCAGGTTTTGCAAGTCCCAAAAAGGCTAATAAAAAAAGACACGGTTAATGAGAAAGATAAGGAAGTTTAAAGTAGCCATACATTTAAAAGAGATACTCCGCCGCATAAAGTTGTCTAATATAGACCCCGTTGCGGCGGGGTTCCCTGTTGAAAGCGAACTGGCTGTTTTTATAGCTTCCCTGCACGGCGATGTTGAGCCGGGCGTAGTATACGAATTTATTGAAGGCCAATGTCTGGAATTTTCCACGGCGGGTGTGCCGCAGCACGAGATGTTCAGCGTATGCGTTATAACTCTGGGCGGCAAGCTGGAACAACGCCTTGCGGAAATAAAAAACACGCAGACAGCGGCCATTGCAAATATAGTGATGTACGAATTTTTGCGCACGGCGGTAACTTTTGTTTCCGACCTTATTAAGGAAGACGCGCAGAAAGAAGATTATACGGTAAACGGGTACGAAATTTTATCCTCTCCCGTGTTCGGTTATGTTCCCGAACCTAAATTTTTAAGGGAAGCGCCCCGCGTGGAAGCGCAGGCGGCAAAAAAAGTTCTGCCGCTTATGTTTGAAAGGCTTAACGCTTCCAAAATTAACGTAAGCATAAGGGAAGGCGGCGTCCTCCCTAAAACAACCATAGCTTTTATAATGCCGTGGCAGAAGAAGAAAGGTAAAAAATAAATGTCTAAAACCTTAAAGGAAAGAAGGCACAAATTAAGATATATAATAGCCGCGCAGCTGATATCTTGGTATGTGCATTTTATGGGATTTTTTACCAAATATATTTTTGAAGGCAGCAAAGCGGCAAAAGAGATAGACGGCAAGCAGCGCGCCATTTACGCTTTTTGGCATAATCAGCAGTGTTTTTTGCTTTATCCGTACAGAAAGCACGGTAAGATATGCGTGCTTGTAAGTATGAGCAAGGACGGGGAATTTATTGCGCGCGCCCTGCCTAAATTTAAAATGAAAGCCATGCGCGGTTCTACTACGCGCGGCGGATATTCCGCTTTGCGCGGCCTTATGGATATAGCGGAAGCGGGCTACTGCCCCGCCATTACGCCCGACGGCCCGCGCGGCCCGATATACGAGGCGCACGCAGGCATTATTTATCTGGCGCAAAAGATGCACCTGCCTATTTTAGCGGCGGGTGTGGCGTGCAGCAACAAATTTTCGGTTAACTCTTGGGATAAATTTCAAATCCCGTTGCCTTTCGGCAAATGTGCGGTAGTTTACGGCGACCCCGTTTGGGTGGGCGAAACCGACGATATAGAAGAAAGCAGGAAAAAACTTACACGCTGCCTTAACGAGGCAACGGCAAGAGCAGAGGAACTTGTTTCTTAAATCTTATGGGCTATATAATTTTATTTCTTGTTAATTTAGTATTTCCCTTTGCGGGTTTGGGAGTAATAATATTTTTCTTCATCTCGCCGCGCAGAGGACTGCTTAAAAACTTAAGCAACGAACTTTCCCAAAGGTTAATGCTGGGTATACCTCCGCAAAATACCAAGGGCTATATATGGATACACGCCGCCAGCGTGGGGGAAGTCCGCTCCATAGCCAAGACGGCGGCAGGGCTTAAAGAATATTACAAACGCCCTGTTATCATAACCACCTCCACCGCCGCAGGGCGCGACAATGCTTTAAAGGAAACTGTTTTTGATAAAGCAGTACTTATGCCCGCAGATTTTTATTTAATAACCAAACGCTTTATAGACGCTTACAAACCGCACCGCCTTTTTATAATAGAGGCAGACCTTTGGCCCAATATGATAGTGGCCTGCGGGCGTAATAATATCCCCGTGGCAATACTTAACGGCAGGGTATCGCAGCGCAGCGCGGGCAGGTATAAACTTCTATCCCCGCTGGTAAGCTTGGCTTTTAAATATATTAAATATGTCTGCGCGCAAACGCCCGATATCGCCGCGCGCTACAAATATATGGGCGCCGATATGGTGGAGGTAACGGGCAATATTAAATATGATATGTTAAGTTCCTCTCCCGTCCGCGCGTCCGACGTGCAAAATGTAACACGCGCTTTGGGGTGGGATAATGCAAATATAGTTACCTGCGGCAGTACCCATTTGGAAGAAGAAGCCATAATTTTGCAGGCAGCCGCGAAACTTGAAAATGTAAATTTTATTATAGCGCCACGCCATTTGGAAAGAAAGAAACAAATTATAGACACGCTTGAAGCAAGCGGGCTAAAGTACGCCGTACTCAGCCGCATACTTAAAAAGCCCGAAGCGCAGCAAAGCGGCGCGCGCGTGCTGCTTGCAGATACAATGGGCTGGCTTGGCGCGTTTTATAATGCCGCGGGCATAGCTTTTGTGGGCGGAAGCATAAGCAAGAAAGGCGGGCATAACTTTTTGGAAGCGGCCATACTTGCCAAACCCGTTTTGTTCGGTAAATATTACTATAATACTCCCGACGTAGCCGCGGCTTTGCTGGCCTCAGGCGGGGGAATTTTGGTTGACGGAAACAATTTTGACTCTACTGTAAATAAACTGTTCAGCGACAGCGGGGCATTGCAACACGCCTCGGAAAAAGCCGTGCAAACGGCCCAATCTTTTAAAGGAGCTACGGAAAAAACACTAAACGTGGTAAAAAATTATGAACGAAAATAAAGAACACAAAATATTGGTAATGCGCCTGTCTTCTCTGGGGGATATTGTTTTGCTCTCTCCCGTATTTAAGAACATTAAAGATAAATGGCCCGACGCCCGCATAACGCTGCTTGTAAAAGAACAGTTTGCCCAGGTTTTAATGGGCCACCCCGATATAGATGATATTATGGTATTTAAGGGTTTTCTTGCAACTTTGCTGGAGATAAGAAAAGCCAAATTCACCCATCTTTTGGACTTGCATTCAACCTTAAGAACAATGCTTTTAAGTCTTTTTTCGGGCATTGCAAACAAAAAGAGATATAACAAAAACTCCGTCGCCAGACGTATGTATGTAAAGTTTAAAACCCCCAGCCCCGCTTTAGAAAAACATACTTTAGATAAATATCTTGAGGCCCTTAAAGACTGGGATATCCCCATAAAATTTCATACGCCCAAACTTAATGACTGGTCCTTTAAAACAGCGGACTTGGGCAAAAAAGCCGTGGAAAATATTTGTATTTTCCAAACCTCTTTTATCGGCGATTCTGTTTTAACAACTCCGCTTGTGCAAAAAACGGCGGCTTTGTTCCCCAGCGCAAAGATAGTTATTGTTACACGTCCTCAGACGGTGGAAATCTTTCAGAACTTAAAAGAAGTTTCCAAAATTATTATTGACGACAAACGCGGCTGGGGCAAAATATTCGGCGTATTTAAAGCCGCCAAGAATATTAAAGAAAGCAATATTGACGTTATCTTAGTGCCGCACAGAAGTTTCAGAAGCGCGCTTATAGCCAAACTAAGCGGCGTTAAAATACGCATAGGTTTTACCAACAGCGAAGGCAGATTCTTTTATACAAAAACCGTGCCTTTCTCTTGGATGATACACGACGCGGAACGCAATTTATATTTGCTTCAGGGCATTGTTAACGAAAACTTTAAATCAGCCGAACTTAAGATGGAAAAATCAAGCGGCGACGCGCAGCAAAGCGTGCAGGAAATGCTTAAAGCCGCAGGGCTTGAGGGCAAACAGCTTGTCGGCGTGCACCCCGGTTCCGTGTGGCCTACAAAATGCTGGCCGCAGGAAAATTACGCAAAACTTATTACACGTATGGAAAAAGAACTCGGCCTTACCGCAGTTATAGTGGGCGGCAAGAAAGACCTTGATTTGGGCGAGCAGGTTTGCCGCCTTTCCAACGGGCACCCCGTTAACTTTGCAAGCAAGACCACACTTTCCGAACTTATGGCTTTAATGAAGTTCCTTAAACTCTTTGTAACAAACGACTCTGGCCCCATGCACATCGCAACGGCCTTTGGCGTGCCTACACTGGGTATATTCGGGCCTACGACGCGCGAACTGGGCTTTTTCCCGTATGGCGAGGGCCATAGGGTAGTTGAGGTAAAGGACCTTCCCTGCCGCCCCTGCGCCTTGCACGGCGGTAAAAAATGCCCCGAAGGCCATTTTAAATGTATGCGCGATATTACGGTAGATGAAGTCTTTGATACCGTAAAAGAAATGCTTAATATACATACGGCCTAAGCAGTAAAAAACTTAAGTTTTGCCAAAACCCCCGTTCGTTGGAGAGCGGGGGTTTTTAATTGTTTTTTACCGTCTGTATCATAAGGGGCGTAAATATGCTACAATGCCATTAATAGTCGTCTGATTTACGGGGAGAAACCATGGATTTTGAGCTTTTTTCTGAGTTAAGCGCAATTCCCGCCGCCAGCGGCAGGGAAGAACTTTTGCGTGATTATATTATATCCCTTATAAAGCCGCTTGCCGACGATATAAAGACCGACGCTTTAGGCAATATTATAGCCCTTAAAAAAGGCAAAGGCGCAAAAAAGCTTATGCTTGCCGCGCATATGGACGAAGTAGCAATGCGCGTGCGCTATATAGACGAATGCGGCTTTTTGCGCTTTGCTTTAACGGGCGGTATAGACCCGCGCACATTACTTTCCCAGCGCGTGCTTATACAAACGGAAAATAACGGTATTTTACACGGCGTAATAGGCTCTAAACCCGCGCATTATTTAAGCGCGGCGGACCTTGCAAAGCCCACCACGGCAGACAGCCTTTTTATAGATATCGGCCTAAATGCGCAAAAAACAAAAGAAGTTATAACAATAGGCGACCCTGTTACATTAGACAGGCCGCCTTTGGAGTTTGGGGAAGATTTATTTTGCGCCAAAGCTATTGACGACAGGGCGGGCGTTTATATCCTTATAAAAACCCTGCAAAATATGCCAAAAGAACACGACGCAGATATATATTTTGTCTTTACGGTGCAGGAAGAATTCGGCCTTATCGGCGCGGAAGTTTCTTCCTTCTCGCTCCGCCCCGATGTCGGCCTTGCAATTGATACCACGGGCGCTTTGGACGTCCCCGGTATTCCCGTGCAGGACTATGTTTTAAAAACGGGCGGCGGCATAGGCATTACGCTTGTGGACAGCACCACCATCGCCCATAACGGCGTGGTAAAACATTTAAGAGAAATTTGCTCTAAAAACAATATACCTTTCCAGTTAAGAGTGGCCTCAAAAGGTTCCAACGACGCTAAAGTTATGCAGCGCAGCGCGGGCGGCGTGCCTGTTTGCGCGCTTTCCTTACCGGTAAGATATATACACTCTAATGTGGAAGTGGCAAGCAAAAAAGACGTGGACGCTGCCGTAGCTCTGGCAACGGCTTTTGCGCTGGATTGCGCCAACAAAATTTATTAATTACTACTATATGGAGATTTTATGTCAGTAAAAACTTCAGCTTTTAAGATAGACGCAAAAAAAGGGCAGTATTATAAAGTAAAAGATATTTTAAAAAACAGCGAATTTAAAATAGCAAAGGAAGATTTAAAAGCATTAACATCGCTTGATATAATTTACAGGGCATTATGCGCCGTGCTTTATAATTATGCTCCGCTCTCGGGCCACCCGGGCGGCAGTATATCTTCGGGCAGGATAGTTAACAATTTAGCTTATAATATTATGTCTTACGATTTAAGTAATCCCGACAGAGATGACGCGGATATGCTCTCCTACGCGGCGGGCCACAAAGCTTTGGGGCTTTATGCAATGTCCGCGCTTCGCAACGAAATTGCAAAAGCTTACTCGCCCGAACTGTTGGCTAAAGAAGAACGCCAGTTAAGACTGGAAGACCTTTTGGGCTTCCGCCGTTCGCCCGCAAGCGGAACAAAACTTTTAAAAGAATTTAATGTTAAATCTTTAGACGGACATCCGGTCCCTCTTACGCCTTTTGTAAAACTTTCCACGGGAGCAAGCGGTATAGGCGTAGGCTCAAGCATAGGTTTGGGTTTGGCTGCCGCGGCGGTTTATTCGCAGAATGCTCCAAAGGTTAATATTATAGAAGGCGAAGGCGGCCTTACTGCAGGGCGCAGCGCGGAAGCTTTGGCGATTGCTTCAACCGCGGGCTTAGATAATGTCATTATCCATTTGGACTGGAACCAGGCTTCTATAGACAGCGATAAAGTTACTGCGGAAAATGGCGCGCAGGGCGATTATGTGGCTTGGCGTCCCGCAGAATTATTTTACATAAACGGTTTTAACGTGATAGAAGTGCAGGACGGTCTTGATTTTAAACAGGTTTACGCCGCGCAAAAATTTGCTTACGGCCTTTCCAACGGGCAGCCCACCGCAATTGTTTACAGGACGGTAAAAGGTTGGCATTACGGTATAGAGGGCAAGGCAAGCCACGGCGGCGGACATAAATTTGCCTCCGACGGCTTTTACGCCGCCCTTAGCGAATTTGAAAAAACTTTTAAAGTAGCAATGCCCCGCTTTTGCGGCGACCCTACCCCGCAAGGCATAGAAGACTGCTTCTGGCAGACTTTGCTTACAATCAGAAAAGCCATCATAAAAAACCCCAAGAAATTTGAATATTTGGCAAACAGACTTGTTACTTCCCGTCAGACTTTGAACGGTTTCAACAGGCAGGCTTCTTTGCCGCAAACCGATAAGGTTTACACGGGCTTTACGCCGCAAAATATTCCCGCGCAGTTTAATTTTACCCCGCAGGATAACCCCGCTATCAGGACGGTAATGTCCGAAGCTTTGGCTTATATCGGCAAGGAAACGGGCGCAAGTATGTTTGTGTCCACGGCGGATTTAAGCGGCTCTACGGGCGCGGGCGCAATAGCCAAGCCTTACGCCAAAGGTTTTTATAATAAAACAAATAATCCGCAAAGCCGTATGGTTGCGGGCGGCGGCATTTGCGAAGACGGTTTAAGCGCGGTTATGAGCGGCGTCAGCGCCTTCGGCAAGCACATAGGCGTTGCGGCCTCTTACGCGGCTTTTACGGCGGCTATGATGCATACCCAGGCCAGACTGCACGCCATAGGCCAGCAATGTTATCACGAGGCTACGGGAAACCCCAAAAACACTTTTGTTATTTTTAACGGCCACGCGGGCCTTTCCACGGGCGAAGACGGCCCTACCCACGCGGACCCGCAATGCTTACAGCTTATTATGGAAGATTTTCCCAAAGGCTCGGCAATTACGCTTACCCCGCTTGACGGTAATGACGTGTGGCCTTTGCTTACGGCCGCCCTGGCAAAACGCCCCGCGGTGCTTTACCCCGTCGTAATCCGCCCTAATCTTAAGATTGCCGACAGACAGGCTATCGGCGCGGACAGCGCGTTAAACGCCCAAAACGGAGTCTACTCCATTGCAAAAGCGGAGGGGGGGCTTGCGGACGGTGTTATAATATTACAAGGTGCGGGCGCGGGCGAAATTTTTGTAAACAAGGTTTTACCCGAACTTAAACAAAAGGGTTTTAAACTTAATGTTTACTATGTGGCAAGCAGAGAGCTTTTTACAATGCTCAGCCAAAGCGAGCAGGACGCAATCCTGCCGCCGCAGGATAAAAAACGCGCCATAGCGATAACCGACTATACTCTGCCGACAATGTACTGCTGGCTTAAGTCGGAAATGGGCGCAAAAATGTCTTTGTATCCCTTTATGCAGCAAAAATATATGACAAGCGGGAAGGGAGACGATGTTTACAGAGAAGCGCATTTGGACGCGCAAAGCCAATTACAGTCGGTGCTTGAATATTTAGAGGAAGTTAAGAAACCTTCCTGGCGCTAAATTTACCAAATAAGTTAAAGGAGAAACAGACAAATGGCAGAACAAAAACCATATCTTACAGGCAGAACATATATCTTTAAAATAAACAAAGGCAAGGACCTTTTGGAATCTTTGACGGATTTTTGTCACGATAACCAAATAAAGTGCGGCGTTATAAACGGCATCGGCGCATTGGAAAACGCCACCATTGCTTACTATGACCAGGCTAAAAAGAAATATGAAAAGCAAACAATAAACAAAGAATTAGAAATTCTTAATTTAGCGGGCAATGTCAGCATTATGGATAACAGGTCCAATATACACGCGCATCTTGTGCTTTCCGATAATTCGGGCGCGGTAACGGGCGGACACCTGCTCCCCGGCACCAAAGTTTTTGTGGCTGAAGTTTATATACAGGAACTCGTAGGCGAACCTAAAGTAAGAAAACAGGATAAAGTTACAAAACTTAATATCTGGATATAATTACTATATCACTATGTTGTTTTAAAAAGCCCTTTCGGAAGAAGGGGCTTTTTTTATTACCCGAAATTAAAATTATTCGGGGTTGTTTTATCCCGAAATAGATATATAATATTTAAAAGGCCTCTTTAGACCTCTTTTTTTGTACGTAGTATTGTCGAATTACACTTATTCGGTTAATCGTACTTTAAGGTAACGGAGGACTTATGAAATTTTTTCCGAAGGTGGCCCAAAGCAAGAAAAAAGGGTTCACTCTGACGGAAGTATTAGTAGTAGTGCTTGTGATATCAATACTTGCCGCAATAGCTTATCCCATATATACAAAATCAGCCACAAAATCCAGAGCGGTTGAAGCAATTAACCTTTTAGAAATGGTGCGCAACAAACAGTTGATTAAATTTGCGCGTGATAAAGATTATTATACCGATGTCAGCGGTTTGGGCCAGCTTACCAGCAATAAAAAGCAGGAGTCAATAAGCGGGCAGGAATTGAAGATAAATGATTATACCCTCAGTCTTAATTCCGCAAAAAAATGCGCTACCGCCGCTTACGACAAAGGCAACATACAATTCACTTTTTCCAGCGGATACGAAAGCACGGGCCTTGGCTGCACGGGCGATATATGCAAAAGTTTCGGCAATATTGTCGGCGGCGCAAGCGATGTGTGTAACTGTAACGGCGTGCCTGCGTGCGGCAGCGGTTTTACTCTTAACCAAAACACCTGCGCATGCGAATGTAATTTATGCATTATAAACGGCGCGTGTCAGGCGCCGACCCAAACCCAGCCGACAAGCCGCACCTGCGGTAACGGCGGGACCCAGCTTAGAACCTGCACCGCCAGCTGCGATGGCGGCTCTTGCGGGGAATGGGGCCCTTGCACGGGCCAAAGTTGCCCTGCTTCAAGCAAACCTGCGGAAAGTGAAGTTTGCGGCAACTGCGGCACAAGAACAAGAACCGTAACTTGCGACGGCGCTACAGGCGCGTGGACAAGCGGCGCGTGGGGTAATTGCACGGCGGAAGGCGTTTGCGCGCCAAATGCAACGCAGCCCTGCGGCAACGGCGGAACGCAAACTTGCACTTCAAGCTGTCAATGGTCTTCCACCTGCGTGGAAACGCCATGCCCCGCTACTTGCGCGGACGGCTTTATAAGAACTTCTGCGACGACAGGCAACACCGCAACCTGCTGCTCCTGCCCTTCGCCCAAAACCACAAAAATGCAAAGCGGCGGCTGTGATGTTAACGGCAACTGTCAGGCAAATAAAATGATATGTACCTGTCCTAATACGGCAGACTATACAAAATGCACAAGCACGGGCGGCACATGGAACGATACCACCTGTACCTGCACCTGCCCGACGACAGGTAAGAATCCTTTTGACTCAACAACAGGCTGCGCCTGCCCTTCAGGCAAAGAGTGGCGGAACTGGCGTTATACCAGCGGCCCGGGTGCGGGCCCTGCGGCAAAACAATGTATATGCTCTAACGCTATAGATTACAGCGCATTTGCAGGCGGTTCTTGCAGCAACAGCGTTTCCACAAGTAACGATATGGAAGCAAGATGCAAAGGATTATTCTGTCAAAAAGACTGCGGGGCAACCTGTATCTTTGTGTCAGCTTCCGTGGCGGCGTCAATACCAGCGTATTCCTCTGTCGCACCGCAAACTGTTGTGGGCACATGGAACGGCGATACCTGCTCCTGCTCTTGCCCTTCAGGCGCGACATTGAGCGACGGACGTTGCAGTATGTGTACCGCTCCGCTTGTTTGGAACGGCAGTTCCTGCGTGCAACCGTCAGCACAAACGTGCAGCGGCGCATCAACACAAAGCTGCGGTAACTGTAACACAGGTACGCAAACCAGAACTTGCGACACAACAACAGGTCAATGGAGTTCTTGGAGCGCATGCACCGGCGGCGGCGTTTGCGTGGCGGGCGCCACACAGGCCTGCGGCAATAACGGTATAAAAACCTGCTCGTCTTCCTGCTCGTGGGGCGTTTGTCAGGATTGCGATAACTACGCTTACAAAACTGCGCATAAGAGCGTTTGCTGCCCGCAGATTTCCGAGGCCGAAGATGACGGTACCTGCTATAACAAAACTTGGAACTCATTCGGCGGACAGGCGATAGGGTACGGCGGATGTTGGGCGCCCGAAGACGGGACACAGTCCTGTATGGCGGACCCGTCCAGAAGATATATGTGTATAGAAGATACCGACCAATATATACCCTGCGCCACTGACGGCGACGTCTGCGCCTGTATGCTTTGCGGCAACTACGGGCTAAATCAGGTTATCAATACCGTAAATTACAGATGTTCAATAAGTAAGAACGGCTGGTAATTAATTGCTGTTGAATTTGCAAACAAAATCCCCCGCTTATTAAACGCGGGGGATTTTTTTACCTTCTTTTATTTAAACGGCGGCCTTCAAGGGTTGTAAAAGTTTTTAATATAAGTATAATAATAACAAAGGCTTATATCCGCCTCTACAGATGTTTCAAATAAGATGTTCTGTTGTATCTATGTTTTGGGTTGTTAATAATAATCATAATAAAAATAATAAACGGAGGATTTATGAATCTCACTTCTCCCAAGCGCCGTCTGCGACGCAGCGGGTTTACTTTAACGGAAGTGTTAGTTGTCGTACTTGTAATATCAGTTCTTGCAGCAATAGCTTATCCTATATATACTAAATCTGCAAATAAATCCAGAGCTGTAGAAGCAATTAACCTGTTGCAAATGGTCCGCACCAAGCAGCTGGCAAAATTTGCGCGCAGCAAACAATATATTACCGATGTTTCTGCCTTAGGCCAGCTTACCAGCCATAAATCTACCGAAACTGTGGTGGACGGTCAGGTTTTGAAAATTAAAGATTATACAATAAGCTTAAATCCTTCTAAAGATTGCTCTACCGCAACTTACGATAAAGGCGGTATCAAATTCAGCTTTTCCAGCAGTTATGAGCACAGCGGGCTAGGCTGCACGGGCGCTATATGCAGCAGTTTCGGTAATATAATAGGCGCATCGGAAGATGTTTGCGGTTGTTCGTCCGCTCCCTGCCCTGCGGGTTTTGTAAGAGATACAAATAATTGCGAATGTAAATGCCTTTCAGGCTGTATAAACAATGGCGTATGTCAGGCTCCTTCTCAAACCCAGCCGACAAGCCGCGCCTGCGGCAACGGCGGGACCCAGCTTAGAACCTGCACCGCCGGCTGCGATGGCGGTTCTTGCGGGGAATGGGGCCCTTGCACGGGCCAAAGTTGCCCTGCTTCAAGCAAACCTGCGGAAAGTGAAGTTTGCGGCAACTGCGGCACAAGAACAAGAACCGTAACTTGCGACGGCGCTACAGGCGCGTGGACAAGCGGCGCGTGGGGTAATTGCACGGCGGAAGGCGTTTGCGCGCCAAATGCAACGCAGCCCTGCGGCAACGGCGGAACGCAAACTTGCACTTCAAGCTGTCAATGGTCTTCCACCTGCGTGGAAACGCCATGCCCCGCTACTTGCGCGGACGGCTTTATAAGAACTTCTGCGACGACAGGCAACACCGCAACCTGCTGCTCCTGCCCTTCGCCCAAAACCACAAAAATGCAAAGCGGCGGCTGTGATGTTAACGGCAACTGTCAGGCAAATAAAATGATATGTACCTGTCCTAATACGGCAGACTATACAAAATGCACAAGCACGGGCGGCACATGGAACGATACCACCTGTACCTGCACCTGCCCGACGACAGGTAAGAATCCTTTTGACTCAACAACAGGCTGCGCCTGCCCTTCAGGCAAAGAGTGGCGGAACTGGCGTTATACCAGCGGCCCGGGTGCGGGCCCTGCGGCAAAACAATGTATATGCTCTAACGCTATAGATTACAGCGCATTTGCAGGCGGTTCTTGCAGCAACAGCGTGTCCACAAGTAACGATATGGAAGCAAAATGTAAGGGCCTGTTCTGTATAGAGGGTGGTAGTTATAACAGATTTGTTATGGCTTCTGGCGTCCCTGACGGGCATTATTTAAAGTACGAAGCTGACCGTACTGCCGCGGGGACATGGAACGGCGACAGCTGCTCCTGCTCTTGCCCGTCTGGCGGAACGCTTAGAAACGGACGCTGTTTTATGTGCGAAACGCCACTTACGTGGAACGGCAGTTCCTGCGCATGTCAGTTAAACTGCTCTATGGGTTACGGACAGCTTGATAATTATCCATATAATACCAACGCGGTCCGCGCGTCAACAGGGTGCAACTGCGTATGCCCGCAAGGCTGGACATGGGGTTATCACGGCGTTACGCACTTAGGCCAACAGGTGCAAACCTGCGCGCCGACATCAACTTGCAGCGGGCCTTCCACGCAGGCTTGCGGCAATTGCAACAGCGGTACCCAAACCAGACAATGCGTTAATCTTAACGGTGTTAATCAGTGGAGCGACTGGGGTCCTTGTGTCGGAGAAACGGGTTGCGCTCCCGGCTCTAAAAAATTAGTCCATTGCGGCAGAAATACGGGGTATAACCCGACAGGTAAAGAAGAGTTTATCTACAGGGAAGTTACCTGCACAAATTCCTGCACCTGGCCGACTGTCGCGCCCTGCAATAACTGTGTGGAACACCCCTACTGCGGCAAAACATTTGCCAACGGTACAACAGGTCCTTGCTATTGCATTGCCGATGAGCCGATAAGAAGCTGCTCTTGGAATTTTGTATCGGGATATATATGTGTAGACCAGTCTGACCCGGGAGATACACGTACAAGACCGTGCGGAGAGCCCTGCCCCTTGACTTGTGATACGCCTGGAGAAACTGTAACGTGTCTACAAAGAGTTTCGCACATGGCTACATTAAGATGTGTTTGCTAGTTTAAACAAAATCCCCCGTGTTTAATAAGCGGGGGATTTT
>CAZBCE010000018.1:0-20746 GCA_964490555.1 uncultured Elusimicrobium sp.
TAAGTCTGTCGTCTATGTCCTTTTTGCTTAGGGAAGCTAACTTGTCAATACTAAAGCTTTCTATCGCAAAAGAGGCCATTACGGTGCCAACCGCCATAGCGCGTTTAATGTTCTTTATATCCGCCCAGTTTTTTACGGAGCATAAATAACCCGTAAATCCGCCGCCAAAGCTGTCGCCCGCGCCTGTCGTATCTGTTATGTTTTCAATAAGATACGGCGGCACTTGGCAAAGCGCGTCTTTTGTAACCAGCAGCGCGCCGTTGGGCCCTAACTTTATTACAACCACTTTCGGCCCCGCTTTAAGTATCGCGCGGCCCGCTTTAATAAGGTTGTATATGCCTGTTAACTGGCGGGATTCCGCCTCGTTTACAAACAAAATATCTATGTGCTTAAGCAGTTTTAAAAGCGCGGGTTTGTTATTATTAATCCAGTAATTCATTGTGTCGCAGGTAACAAACTTTGAGGGCTTTGTCTGCTTTAAAACGGAAAGTTGCAGTTCCGGCGCGATATTGGCCAAAAATAAAGCGTCTGTTTTTTGGTGGCTTGCGGGAATAACGGGGTTAAAACTTTCAAAAACATTTAAGTCGGTAAAAGAAGTTACTGCATTTTTAAAGTCCGCGTCGTAAACGCCGCCCCACGCAAAAGTTTTGCCTTCTTTAACTTCTAAAAGGGACAAATCAACGCCGTGCTTAACAAAAGGCGCCATATGCTTTTGGGTAAAATCTTTGCCCACCACGGCAACAACTTTGGGTGTGCAAAAATAGCTTGCCGCTATTGACGAGTACGAAGCCGCCCCGCCCGTAACATTTTTAACTTCCGTCTTATTTGTTTTTATATTATCAAACGCGACAGAGCCTACTATAAGCACTTTGTTTTTTGTCATTTTCGCCCCGCGTTAAATTTGTTCTTGTTCTGCCGCCGCCTGCTGTGTCTGCTTCCGGTATGTTTCTATTCCGTTCTGCGCGGTAAAGCTGTCTGTAAATTTATCCATTAAAGACTGCGCTTTAAGTTCCAGCGCGGCCATTGCAAAAGCGTCGGAAGATTGTTTATCGTCGCCTATTTTTTTAATCTGCGTACCTTTTAAAAATTCCAATTCCTGCGGGGTTACTTTTGCGCTTAAGATAATCATATTTTGGAATTTTTCGGCAAGTTTCTGCTTCTTTAAGGTTTCTTCGTACTGCGCGGGGTTCATACCAAAATTATTTCTTACAATCCAAACATAAGCTTTCTTTGTAAATAAACCGTTCTTGCCGAACACTTCGGAATTTTTAATAGCATAACCGACTTCCGCGTCGGAAACGCCCAACCCGAACTGCGTTGCGGCTTGGCTTAAACTTTCCTGATTAATAAGGCTCTGCAATACTTCCTTCTGTATTTTTTGGGAGGTTTCTTCCGTATATTCTTCGTTAGAGTTCCTTGCCTGTCTTTCCACAAGGTTAACGGCGTTCATATAGTCGCGGTATTTAATTTTTGTTTCGCCCACTTTAGCTATTGCGGAGTTGGGGCCGTATTCTTCCATAAAAACGCCCGCGCCGACAAAGCCCAAGCTGCCTATAAACATAGCTACCGTAAGAATTAAAAAGATATTTTTGTATTTTACGAAGAAAGAAATCATTATTATTTGTCTCCTTTTTTAGATGTTTTGGCAGGTTTAACTTCTTTTTGCGGCTCTTCCTGCGGCTCGGCAGGTTCTATAGCTTCTTCCTGCGCGGAGGGCGCAAATTCTTCTTCTCCCACCACGTGAATTGTTGCGCTTACTTTAGCGCCGCCTTCTATAAGAATGCTTTTGGAGCGGATATTGCCGGTTATCTTTGCGTCGGCCAAAATTTCCACGCTGTCGGCGCAAATATTGCCCGTCATTTTGCCGATAAGCACAACGCCCTGGGCGGTAATATCGCCCTTTACGCTGCCCGTCTTGCTAATGGTAACATATTTGGCGTTATCAACATTGCCTTCCAATTTGCCGTCTATGCGCAAAGAACCCTGTAAATCCAAAGTTCCCTGAAATTGGCACTCTTCGCTTATTACGGAAATATATTCGCCCGCTTTGGCGTCTTTACTTAAAAATCCCATAATTCCTCCGATAATTTAAAAATATGATTTAGGGTTAACAGGTGTACCGTCTTTCCAAACTTCGTAGTGCAAATGCACTCCCGTGGAACGTCCCGTCGTGCCCATATTGGCTATAACCTGCCCGCGCTTTACGGTGTCGCCCGCTTTTACGCGTATGTCGGCCAAGTGTCCGTACAGTGTGGAATAGCCGAAACCGTGGTCCACCAATACCGCCTGCCCGTAGCCGGAAACCCAACCCGTCTGCCTTACTACGCCGTCAGCCGTAACCATAATTTTGGTATTGGGCTGCCCGCCAAAATCCAACCCGTAGTGAAAGGACGGTCTTGGTGAAAGTCTGTAGCCGAAGCCTGATGATATCCTTCCGTTTTCCACGGGCTTAATGGAAGGCGTGGCGTCGGTAATATTCTTTTGATTGGCGTAGAACCAGGCAATTTCCTGAAAGCTTTCCAATCTCTGCTGCGCCAAGTCGGTGGTTTCCTTTAAAGATACCGCCAATTCCTGCTCGTCAATTTCCTGCGCGCGGCGTGATAAAATTTCCTTAAAACTTACCGCGCGGGATTCCGTACCTTCTTCCAATCCCGTCGGCAGGTTTATATACTTGCCCGCTTCCATACCAAGCATCTGGCGCATTTGGTTATCGGTATCTCTGGCAAGTTTAATATATCTTCTGTTGCGGGTAATTTCTTCCGCTATTAAGGCCAGTTTGGTCTTTAAAATTTTATTATCCGCTTTGGTAACGCCGTAGTCTATGTTTTTTGTGGTAACGGAAAGGGCGTAAACCGTAAGCAGCGTCCACGCCAGCGCCAGAATGATGATAACCCACGGGTAAAAGCTTAATCTTAAGCCTGCGCTGGAGCGCGGCATTAAAACTATTTCCATCCGCTCAAACAAAGCACGGTATAATAAAGAAGACTGTTTTTTTCTCACTATTACAATTTTATCAAATAAAACGCTCTGCAAAACACCGCAATAAAATATTATAATTTTAAATATGAAGAAACTCTTACTCCTTTCCTTTATTGTTTTTGTTTTGGCCTCGTGCCATAAAAAAGAAGAACCCGTGCAGAGCGAAGGCTTTGTGCTGCCCGCCGTCAGCGGCGAAAATTGGGATTTTAAGGCCCAAAACAAAACCAAACCCGTACTTATAGCTTTTATGGCTACCTATTGCGGATATTGCAAGCAGATGGTTCCCTTTATAGATGAACTGGCCCAAAAATATTCCGATAAAGGTGTAGAAGTTGTTATAGCCCTTGTAGAGGACGACCCTGCCGCCGCGGCCGATTTTGCCAAAAACCAAAATATTAAGCACGCAAAAGTGATATACGATGCGGGTGATTTGGCTATGACGGTTTCCGTCCGCGCCTTTCCGCAAATGTTCTTGTTTGACGATAAAACCAATTCTATAGGCACATGGAGCGGCTTTAACCCGGATTATGTCGGATCTATATCGGGCCAGTTAGACGGTTTTCTTGCGCGTCCCGCGCAGCCATCATCCACCATGCCGCGCGAACAAGCATAAAAAACAGCCTTAATTAAAATTAGCTTTTAAATATAAAACCCCCTGCTTTTGGCGGGGGGTTTAAAATAAAATATCCTTTATTGTATTTCTAATATATTGTCGTTTGACTGTTCTCCTTTTGCTTCTATTGATACCGAATATCTAAAAGGTTTTACTTTTTTTTCTTTTAAATAATTTTCATATTTTTTTAAGGCTTCATTAACAGTTAGGGCCTCAATCTCATGTTCGTAGTTATTACTATTCTTCCAAGTTCCAAATGTAATCTTTAGCTTGTATTTCATATTCCTCCATTTTCCTTTGTTCTTAAGATTATTTATTTTTTTCTTCCTTAGCGTTTGATAAGAATCCAATAAATAAAAGGATTATTCCAACAACTATACCCGCAATAACCAAAAGGATGAACCAATCACTTACTCCTGATTCTAGATACATAAGCCAGTAGAGAAGAAGACTTAAAAAAGTAATAATTCCACCCACAGCTACAAATTGTTTAGATTCTTTTTCCATAATATTTATCTCCGAGCAGGTAAATTTTCTTTAAGTTAAAACGGCATGCATGCCGCACTCTCTGGGTGTCTAGCACATTGCTCCCGAAGATCCCCTTTTGCATTTTCTTTAACTACAGTAGCAGAAATAAACAATATAACTGCCAATACTGCCAATACTACAAAAATAACTTGTACTATTTTCATAAAATACTCCTTCACTATATAAATTAGCTTTTGGGCAATAAAAAACGGCTGGCATATATGAGCTATACAAGTAACCCAAAATATAACAGCCGTAGTTCCCTGCCCGAAGGCAGGGAACATTCGACACATAATATCCAGTTAATTAGGCTAAATATTATGTGTCTAATAACGAGCTGTCTTTGGTCTTGTATATGCTTTTGACTTCTCAAAAGCTTGTCCCTTGCGGGACTCCAAAAACAGAATCAAATTGTAATAGGCATTTGACGCCTACATTAGCAGCCGTAACTCCTTATTTTTTACATCATTTATACTATAGCAAAAAAACAAGTAAAAATATTTTTTTATTCTCACACCTGATTATCGGTTGTTTCCATGCAAAGGTAAACTTTGGTATGCGGTAATTTGGCTTTTATAAGCGGGGCAAGAAAGTCGTAAACTTTCTTTCTCTCTTCCTGCGGGTAGCGCAGCTTGCCGTCAAAATCCAGCGTAAATTCCTCATCAAGCAGGGGCGTTTCTTTAAAGCGGGTTTCCATAAACTTCTTTAACTCGCGGTTAAAGCGTAATGTGCCAATGCTAACCCACAAAATGCTTTCCGTCGGCACAGTTGCGGCAATTTTTTCCACCACCTGCGCGTAATTCTGTTGCCAGCCTTGGTGCAGGATAACAGGGTCAAAATGGAAAGCGGTTTTAAAACCGTGCTCTGCCACGCGCGCCGCTGCCTTAAGGCGTTCTTCCAGCGGCGGCGTTAAAAACTCGCAAGTATCAATTATATTTTGCGGGTTCACGCTCCACCCCACGGCAATATTGGGCGCGGGCGCAAGCTTTAGCAGATTATCAACATTAACGCTTTTTGTTTTAAATTCAAAAATCTCGGGTCTGCCTCTAAAAAACTCCACAATATCTTTTGAGTAATTTGTAATGTGGTCAAACAAAAGGGAATCGGTAAACTCCCCGCTGCCAATGCGCGTGTAGTCAAACGAGCCTTTACGCAGCGGCGCGGTTTTGGCAATTTGCGCCAAAAAATCCTCTATGTTTGCGGGCAAAACTATCGCGTGCAAATTTTGATATTGCTGCAAAAAGCAGTAGGCGCATTCGTAGCAGCAACCAAAGCCGAGGTTAACCAAATTATATCCGCAGCAAAAGCAGCCCTTTGTACACGGGCAGGGTTTAACAAAGTCAAAGTTTTCTTTTATTATTACCAGCGTTTCTTTTCTGTCGGAATAGTTTTGGCTGCCCACAAAAGTTTTTTTGTCCAAAACGGTATATTGCGCCCGCGGGAACATTTCTTTTACACGCAGGGCAAGCGGGCTGGTTTGTACTTCTTTTTCTACATAGATATATTTGGGATTAAACTGCGCGGTTTCCGTCTTAGCGTCGGGCAAAGATTGCAAATCCAGCTTGGGCAGATAGTACGCGCTTTGCGGCACTTTGCCAAATGTCTTTGGGTATCTTTTTTGCAGAAGATAATTTTTTGCCTGCTCAAAGTTTTTTGCCTGCTTTTGCGGCAACACTTCTGCGGCGGATATTTTATCTCTTTTAGCAATTTCAAAAATAAGGCGGCTTATTTCCCGCTGTTTGTTTACGCCCAAAAAAGGCATAAGCGCAAGGGCGGTTTCTTCCGCCTGTTTAGCAAGTTCAGTTATATTCATTTTCCAAAAATTCAGCGTCTTCCTTAGTAAGTTGCCACTGTGCGGCCGCGGCAGCATCTTTGATATGTTGCGGGCGTCTTGCGCCTGCCAGCGCGCAAGTTACATTTTTATTGTAAAGCGTCCAGTTTACGGCAGCCTGCGCGGTTGTGCCGTTATGTTGCTGGGCGACGGTTTCAAAATTTTGCACGGCCTGCTGCGCTTTTTTAAATTTATCGCCTTTATAAAATTGGTAGAAAAAAGAACGCGCGTCATTACGCGCCAAGTTAGGTTCTTTTTTATAACGTCCGCTTAAAATACCGCCGCACAAAGGGCCGTAAGCAAAAAAAGCTATATTATGTTTTTGACAGAGGGGGAAAACCTCCTCCCCGCTTTGTCTGCTTAAAAAAGAATATTCATTTTGCGCGCAGGAAATTTCCGCAATTCCCGCCGCCTGCGCCAGCAATTTTGCGTCAAAATTTGATACGCCTATGTGGCGTATTTTGCCCTGTTCTTTAAGTTTTTGCATCGCGCTTAATGTTTCTTCCAAAGGGGTATTTCTGTCGGGCCAATGTATAAAATAAATATCAATATAATCGGTTTGCAGACGGGCAAGAGAACTTTCAATTTCTTTATTTATTGACTCCGCTTTTAAATTGCGTTCCACCGCGCGCGCGGCGGGGATAAGGCCGCACTTTGTGGTAAGCACTACATTTTGGCGTTTGCCTTTTAAAGCTTTTCCCAGTAAAGTTTCACTCGCGCCAAGTCCGTAAATGGGGGCGCAGTCAATGGTATTTATGCCCGCGTCCAGCGCGGCGGCAACGGTAGCAAGGGCGTCATTTTCGTCCGTCGCGCCCCAATCTCTCCCGCCGCCCATGGCCCAAGTGCCAAGCGCAATTTGTGATACTTTTAAATCCTTAACTTTTGAAAACCGCATTACCACAGCCCCGTCTGCACCATAAAGCACCCGTCGTGTACATCTATATCGTTATCCCGCGCCAGTTTGGCGGCTTGCTCGTTATATGTGCCGGGCTGGAACCAAATGGTTTTGACGCCCGCTTCTATTGCCTCGCGCACAAGGGCGGGGGTAAAATCGGGGCGGATAACTATTATTAAAGTGTCAGGTTTTTCGGGCAGGTCTTTTAAAGAGGTATAAATAGTATTACCCTCAACTTTTTTTATTTTCTGGTTAACGCAATACACGTTCAAACCTGCTTTTTTAATATCTCTAAATATCCTAAACCAAAATTTTGTTGTATCGGCCGAAGCCCCCGCAACCGCAAAAATACTGTCTGCCGCCATAACTCCCCCTTTATAAAACTAAGCGCTAAGCCCGCCGAGTCCAGCTATATCGCCCATAGCCTGCGCGGCCATCATCTGGCTGTCTTTGACGGATTTATTTATAAGATCTCTTAAATCCTGTTCCAGCTCTTCCGTCTGCGCTGTTTTTATATCTTTTATTATTTTTATTTCCTTTACTTCCTGAGAGCCTGATATTGTAAGTTCAAAAAACTTTTTAGGGCTTTCCACCTTTATAACCATATTGTCCAGTCTTTTTTTAACTTCCGCCATTTTGGCTTTAAGCTGCATTAAATCTTTAAGCTTGTCAAACATATACTTCTCCTTTAGTTTATACTTTTTCCGTCAGGGCGGGCCGCAGATATATAACGGCGGCCTCTGCTTTGTCCTGTTTAAAAATTTCTTTTGCGGCGTCTTTATAAAAAAGTAACTGCTGTTTGTATAAAGCGGTTCTTTGCGTCAAATCTTCTTCTTTTATGTTATCAGATTTATAGTCGGCAATAAATACTCCGCCGTCTTTTGTTTTAAATACCGCGTCCATAATACCGTTTATTATTGTGCCGTCTTTCCCGCGCAGTGTAAAGGGCAGTTCCGCGGCTAAAAACTCCATTGTTTGCAGTTCTTTAAACGCGGCGGATTTTTGGAAGTTAGCAATAATTTCCCGCGCCTCTTTTATCTGCGCGGTTATTTGTGCGGGGTCTTCGCCTATGCTTAAAGCTGTTTTTTGTGCGTCTGTTGTCTTGCCCGTAAGAATATCATAAAGCATTTTGTGGCAAAGTTTCCCCGTTATTTTTGCCGCGCCGTCCTGCGGATAAAAAATCTGCTCCTGTTCTTCGTTTTCATCTAAGCTGCTTGGGGTTAAGACTGCTTTTTCTTTTATTATTTCTTTATAAATTTGTTCTCTTTTTTTCCACGCTTCGCGCCAGTCTTTAAGGTCCAAAATATTCTCGTCAGCGGCGGCGGAAAGGCTTTGCTCGGCGGCTAAAACTTCCGCCTCTTGGCACGGAACATAAGACAAAGCGGTAATATCCTGCTTACCTTCAAGTTCCTGCGGTTTAAGTTCTGCGGAGGGATAACAACCCGCGCTTTGCAGCGCGCCCGCCAGAGAGGAAGGCTCGTCCTTAAGGTCGCCCGTTAAAAGTAAATGTTCTTTAGCGCGCGTTAAGGCTACATATAAAATACGCAGTTCTTCCGCCTTGGCGTGTGCTTTGTTGGCCTGTTCCAAAAACGCAAAATTGCCGTCGGGCAAATTGCCAAGTCTTATACCGCACGCGCCATTATACCAGTTGGTTATATAAAGCGGTTTTCTGTCCGTGCGTTCCACGGCCTTGCCCGAAATATCCGTAAGTATAACGACGGGGAATTCCAAACCCTTAGCCTTGTGCATAGTCATAATACTTAAGGTATCAAGGCTTTATTCCGCCAGGGGGGATTCGCCCTCTTTATTTTGGTCCTTAGAATACTTTTGCGCGTAAAATAAAAACTGCCCAAGGTTAAGCGCGCCCTGCGCGTGCATTTTGCGTACGACGGAGATAAACTTGAATATATTTGCTATCGTCTGTTCTTTTTGCGCAGCAAGCGTTTGCAGCATAAGAAAATCGGTATTATAAATAATCTCGTTAATAAGGTCTTCCACGCACATGCGGCCCGCTTTGTAATAAAGTTCTTTCAGCATTTTATATATCTGCGCGGCGCGCGGGTTTGTCGGGTTTGCAAAAATATTAAACTGATTGTTTTTTGATAAAGTTAAAATTTCCCCGTCGGTTAAAAGCGCAAACGGGCTTCTGAGCACGCCTAAAAGCGCGGTTTTATCTTTAGGGTCGTTTAAGAGTTTAAGGATATTAATTAAGTCCAAAACTTCCTGCGCGGTATAGAAGTTTTTGGTTTCTTCCACGGTAAATTTTATATCAAAGCGTCTTAGCGCGTCGGTGTAAATATCAAGCGATGTCCCCGTGCGCAGCAGTATTGCAATGTCTTTAAACGTCATCAATTTACCGTTTGCCAGTTTGGTTTTATAGGCATTATCTTTAACCCACGCGGCTATTTGCTGCGCCTGATTTTGGCGGTAAAGGTCTATGGGTGTTTTTTCCTGCGCGCTTTGCACAGCGGTTATAAGAACTTTCTGGCCGCTTTCCGTCCTGCCCGCCTCAATCGGGATATACTTTGGTTGTATGCCTTTTTGCTCGTTAATGGCGTTTGTGCCGAACGCATTTGCAAAGTTTATTATGTTTGGCAAACTTCTAAAGTTTGTTTTTAAAAAACATTTTTTCGCGCCCTGCAAAGCCATTTGGTCCGTAAATTTTTCATACGCGGTAATATCCGCTCCGCGGAAGCGGTATATAGACTGTTTAGGGTCGCCGACTACAAACAATTTACCTGCCTCTAAAATAACTTTATCCCACGTCGGCGCGCAGCTGCCTTTGGCTTCCGAGAGAAATAAAAGTATCTCGCCCTGCGCAGGGTCCGTATCCTGAAACTCGTCTATAAGTATGCTCTTATATTCTTTTTTAAGCTCCTCGCGTACGGCTGGAACATTCTTTAAAAGTTCTTTTGTTTTATAAATAAGTTCGTCGTAGGAAATAATATTTTCTTTCCGTATTTCTTCCCGCACTTCCTGCTTAAGCCCGCTTAAAATATTAAAGGCTTTCATTATAAGCAACTGCTTTTGCGGCGTAATATCATTGGCAAAAGTCACTAAATCTTTGGCCTTTACAAAATCTTCTTTCGGCCAGTTTTTGGGGCAGGAGGAAGGCTCTTTTATATCCTCGGGCACAGGCTCTTTTATATTAGTGCCGAGCAGGTTTATATTCTGCCTAAGGCGCATCGCGGCTTGCTCTAAACTAAGTTCAATATCTCTCTTTTTGGCGGGAGCATAAAGATTGCAAAGCCTTTCCGCTTCGTCGGCGCAGGTAAGGCAGTATTTTTGTATTTCTTCAAGATTGCTAAACGGGTGATAATTATTTAAAGCGGGCGTTAAAAGCGTAAAAGCAAAATCTTTAAGTTCGTCTAAGGTAAAGTGTAAAAGCAGCTCTTTCCACACTTCTTGCGCGGGGGAATCAAAGGTAAGCTGGCTTTCCAAAAACGCGTCCCACTTTTTATCAAAAATACTTTGCACAAATACGCCGTCGTCGGCCTGACATTGCGGCGCAAGGCCAGCTTCCAAAGGATATTTACGAAGTATCTGCAAACAAAAACTGTGTATCGTGCTTATCTGCGCGCGCTCGGCAAGTTCAAAGGACGACTGCACGGCTTTTTGTAACTCTTCCTTTTTTTTGCCGAAAGTATTTAAAAGTATATCTGCGGCGGGCTCTCTGTTTTCCGTCTTATCTAAATCGCTTATAATGCGCTGCATTTTTGCAAGAAGACGTATCTTTATTTCCGCCGCGGCCTTTTCCGTAAAAGTAAGCGCGATAATTTTATCTATCGGTATATCTTTGCCTAAAATAAGGTAGCACAGCCTGTCGGTAAGCAGGGTTGTTTTGCCCGTACCCGCGCCCGCCTCCACAATAATATTGTGGGCGGAAGGTATGGCGGCTGTCAGTCTGTCCTGTTGGTCTTTAGGCTGCATGATACTCCCTTAATTTTTTAGCTTCTTTAGTGTTTTTACAGCGTTTATTTGTGGCGGCGTGCGCCTTGCGGCAGGCACTTTCAAAGCGGCAGTTTTTGCAGCTTTCGTCGCACGGGTTAATAATAAAAATACCTTGTTTAAGCAGGCTTAAGATAAAAGCCAGCATTGCGCTTACGCGCGGGCGCAGTGCCAGATATTCGTCGTAAGCCAGCGTTTTTGCGGCATTTCCCTGCGCTTCTATGCCAAGCAGAGTCATGCTTTGCGGGGACGCGTCTTTAAGTTCCTGCAGGGTTTTTGCCATTTCAAAATAAAGCGGCGGCTGCAGTACGGATTTTGTAAATATCGCCTTTTCCATACTCGCGCTTTCTTTTTTTGTTTTATAGTCGGTAATGGCGTAACTTTTACCGTCTTTTGATATATCAACTCTGTCTAAAGTTCCGCGCAGTTTTACGTTTTGGCTTTCAAAGGAAACTTCCGCATCTCTCCTAAGTTCAAACAGCGCGGGGTAAAGCCCGCTTTGCTGTATGTCCTCTAAATCTTTAGTTACAAGATTGCTTAAAAATTCTTCCATTTCGCGCGCGGTCATATCCCACACAACAGGGTACATTCCGTATTGCTTATAATTTTGTTTGTTTAAATGTTCGTCGGTAAATTGTTTTAAAATATCTTTTGCGCCTTGGCTAAATAACTTATCAAATAAATTATTTTTGGCGGCGTAACTGTAAAAGTTTTCCAGTATTTTATGGTACAAGGTTCCTTTTTTTAATGGGGAAAGTGCGCCGCGTTCAAAGGGTATATCCTCTTCTTTCAAGGTTATCTTGTCAAACAAATATCTTGCGGGGCATTTATATAAATTCTGTAAATCGCTGGGGGAAATCCCCCTTACTTCCAGTTCCGCCGCAATGCTGTTGCCTGCGCCTATAAACCCGTCAAAATCAGTAATGTTTGTCTGTGCGTTTAAGGCGGCGGAGGCGGCTATATTCTGCAAATCAAATTCTTTTGCATTCTCGTCCGTCTGCGCCAAAAGCAAAGGTTTATTTTTTGTGGAACTTAAGCAGGTTAAAAGCTGCGCCTCTGTTTTATTAAGATAAACGGCGGGCCATTGCGCATAACTTTCCGCAGGGCGGCGGCTTAAAACAAAAGAATTATTTTTATTTAAATCCTGCCCCATAACACGCAAAGCCTGAGTAAGGTAAAGCGACGGTATTTTAGGTTTGCCGTCCTCGCCCGAGCGTTGGTAAATAAAGGTTGCGCTTTGGCGTGCGGCGGAGAGGGCAAAGTAAAAAAGCAATTTTTCTTCGTCGTATCTGTCCGCCCGTTTGTGTAAAGGATAGCCCAAGGTTTGCATAAGATTTCTATATTCGTCTTTAAGCACAGGGTCGTGCGCGGGCTGCGCGGGCAGCAGGCCTTCGTTAAGGCCCATTATTATTACGGCTTTAAACGTTTGTCCGCGCAAAGCCATTACGTCTGCGGCGGTTACGCCGCGCTGCGCGGGCGATACTTTATTTAAGGTTGCCTCTTTTATAAGAGCGGTAAATTCTTCCAAAAACTCTCCGCGTTTTGCCATCGGGCGCACGGTTTTAAATTGCGCCAGCTGTTCTAAAAATTTAAGTATGGTTTGCATGGCGGGCGCGGCTGATTTTTGCGCTTCCTGCGTGTCGGCGTAAGTATTAATAATATCGCCCGCAAGCTGCGATAATCGCTCAAAATTGCCGACGGAATTAAGCTGCTCCAAATTGTTTTTTATCTTACTTAAAAACGCCTGCAGTCTGGCGGCGGAATCTTGCTCTTTTGCCAAAGGCAGCAGGTCCGCCCACTGCTGAAAGCCTGCGCTCACGCCGATGCCCTTTACCAAAGAAGGCCAAATGTCTTCCCTCTCTTTAAAGTAGGGGCTGGTTATAACGGCGCAAACATCGTCCCTGTAAAAATTATTCTTTTCCAAATTAAACAGGTTAAAGATAAAAGCTGCAAAAGGGTCCTGCAGCAGCGGCGTTTCCAGAGTTGCGTTGACGGGTATTTTATTTTGCTCAAGTATATTTAAAATATCGCCGCGGTAAGGCTCAAAGGTGCGGGCGGTAAGCGCAATATCTTCAAAATCTATGTTTTGCTCTTCTTTTAAGCGCAGTATTTCTTTTGCCGCGCTTTGCACTTCCGCCGCGGTGCCCGAAACGCTGATAATTTTTATATCCGCGTCTGTAACTTCCTGCCCGTCGGCTTTAAAAATATTTTGGCAAAAGTGATTTATCGGCGTTTGCGGTGCGGGTATCTTTACGCTTTGGGCGGCCTTGCCCAGCATATAACCTTCGTAAGATTTCTTGGCAAAATTGCAGGCGGGGTTGGGTTCGTACGGGAAAAATACCGTAACGGGGCAGGCTTCCCGCACGGCGTTAAAAAGCTCCAGCTGAAGGCCCGTAAAATCGTAAGAGCCGTAAAAAATTATGTGCTTAAAATCTTTAAGATATGCGCTTTGCGAGGCTTTCTGCGCGGCGCACAGAAACATTTGCGCGTAGGTATAACTTGTATCGTTTTGTATGCGCTTTAAATATTTTTCGTAGAACACGGCTAAGGTTGTAAGGTCTTTCTTTTGCTCATCGGTAAGCGTGTCGCTCTCCTGCGCTAAGTTAAGCAGGTCTTCCGGGGCGGCAAGCGAGCCCGAAAGGTCCAAAAAGGCGGATTTAAGCGCGGCGCAGTAGCCGCGGCTGGCGGTTTGCCCGTAATCTTCCAAAATATTTTTTATTATAAAGTTTTGCAGGGGGGAGGCTTTTTGCAAGGGTTTATAATCGCCCGCCGCTCGCATATTGATATTATCGGCAAGGTGCGTAAAATCGGTAAAATAAAGCGCGCTAACGCAGCCTAAATTATGGGCAAGGCCCTTTTTTAAATCCGCCGCCAGCCTTTGCGAAGGCAAAACGATAAGCACCTTATCAAGCGGGTTTTGCTTAAGCGTTTTGATAAAGTCAATAAAAGTATCTTTAAGGTCTGCGTATCGGCCGGAAAATAAATTCATATTATAATGATATATAATTTTATTATAGCAGGTAATCCCCGTTAAGATTTTTGCGACTAAGGAGTATGTATGACAGTGGCGACAGCCGTATTTTTGGGTCTTCTTCAGGCTTTGGGCGAGTTTTTGCCTATTTCCAGTTCCGCTCATTTGGCTCTATTTCCTTTTTTTGCGGGGGAGCCTTACCAAGGCCTGTCTTTTGACGTTGCGCTGCACCTTGCCACTTTAATTGCGGTTATCGCCTATTTTTATAAAGACTTGCTTATCATAACAAAGGCAGGTTTAACCGAGCCTAAAAGCAATGACGGTAAATTATTTTGGTTTATCGGCCTTGCCACCATACCCGCCGCCGTCGCGGGCTATCTTTTGGAAGACGCGGCGGAACACGCTTTCCGCAGTCCGCTTTCCATAGCTTTTATGCTTATGCTCTTTGCGCTTTTCCTTTACGGCGCTGATAAATTTGCCGCCAAAAAAGAAAAAGCGGGACAGAAAGATGTTGAGGTTTTTAATTTACTGCCGCTGCTTTTAATAGGCGTGGCGCAGGCTTTTGCAATAATGCCTGGTGTTTCCCGCTCGGGCGTTACCATAACCGCCGCGCTTTTGCTGGGTTTTGGCAGACGGGAAAGCGCAAGAATTTCCTTTTTACTCTCTATCCCTATTATAGCGGGTGCGGCCGTTTTAAAACTTAAAGATATTTCCATGGCGGAAGTTAATACCCCGTTCATCTGCGGTTTTTTAGCTGCGCTTATAGGCGGCTGGCTGGTTATAAAATTTATTATGAAGTATATCCAAACCCATAACTTTAATATTTTTGTTTACTACCGTCTTGCTTTAGGCGCGATTATTGTGGCTTTATACTTTTTAAAATAATTTAGATTTACGGCAAATAAAAAAGAGCGTTACCTTTCGGCGACGCTCTTTTTTTGTATTTAAAACTTTTGCTTATTTATCCGATTTTTCCAGATTTTTAAGCGTGGGGAACAAGATTATTTCCCTTATGGAATCCTGTCCCGTAAGCATCATTGTAATTCTGTCTATGCCTATGCCCATACCGCCCGTGGGAGGCATGCCTGACTCCATCGCGGTGATATAGTCAATGTCCACAATGTCGGCGTCCTCGTTTTTGGCGTCATTGGCCTTTTTTGTGCCTTGGTCTTTAAGGCGTTGGTATTGGTCGGCAGGGTCATTGATTTCGCTGTAAGCGTTTGCAATTTCCTGTCCGCCCGCCACAAAGGCTTCAAAGCGTTCCACAATCTCAGGGTCACCGGGTTTGTTTTTGGAGAACGGGCTGACGGCTGTCGGATAGTCCATCATCAACACGGGGTCGCTGAACTTGGCTACAATCCTTTCGTCAAAAAGAACGTCAAATATTTTGTCGGAAGCTTCGTCTTCTTTATAGGAAACGCCCGCTTTCTTAGCAAGTTTTATAAGGTTTTCGCGGTTAAAATCTCTTCCGTTTAAGATATTATGTATATCTTCGCCAAAAGTTTCCTGCCAGATTACGGGAATGGAGATGCGTTTGAAGGGAGGCTTTAAGTTAATTTCGTGGCCTCTGTACTGCACTTTTTCCACGCCGATGGCTTTGGCCGCGTTGCCGATAATTTCGTCAAATAAATCCGCCATAACATTAACGTCGCCGTAAGCCTGATACATTTCCATCATTGTAAATTCGGGGTTATGGGTGGTGTCAATGCCTTCGTTGCGGAACATTTTGCCGATTTCGTAAATTTTATCAAGCCCGCCGATAACTAATCTTTTGTGATAAAGTTCAAGCGCGATTCTCATAAAAAGCGGCATTTTTAAAGCATTATGATAAGTTTCAAACGGCTTTGCAATGGCGCCGCCCGCGCTGGGGGTTAAAGTCGGGGTTTCCACTTCCAAATAACCTTTGTCGTTTAATGTTGTGCGGATTGAGGAAATTATTTTTGCGCGTTTAACAAAAATTTCTTTTACTTCTTCGTTGGCAAGCAAGTCCAAGTGGCGGTTTCTAAAGCGCACTTCTGTATCTTGCAGACCGTGGAATTTTTCCGGCATAGGGCGAATGGCTTTGGAGATAAGGTCAACCTTGGTTGCTTTAATTGTTTTTTCCTGCGTATGAGTTAAAAACATTGCGCCGGTTACAAGCACAAAATCACCCACGGAAACGTGCTTTTTAAAGAAGGCATAGGGTTCTTCCCCAAGGCTGTCTTTTTGGACGTAAATCTGCACTTTGCCCGTAACGTCTTTAATGTGGGCGAAAGCGGCCTTGCCCATAACGCGCAGCTGCACAACGCGGCCGGCGGTAATTACCTGTGCGTCAACGTCAGATTCTTTTGCTTCAAGGCAGGTATGTTTAGGCTCAACGTGTGCGGGATAGGGGTTAAAACCTGCGGCTTTAAGTTCCGCCGCTTCGGCGTAATTATTCTTTATAATATCTTCTATTGCAGAAAGCTTTTGTTGGCCTTCCTCTTGCGGTTTTTGGTTGTTTGGCTGCATACGTGCCTCTATAAAAAAACCCCGAATGACGGGGTTTATTGTTATTGAAATTAAATGCGCCCGACAGGACTTGAACCTGTGACCCATCCGTTATGAGCGGATTGCTCTAACCAACTGAGCTACAGGCGCGTAGATATATTTTAACAAAAAAAAACAATTTATGCCAGTTCGGGTTTTTGGCGGTATTTAAGAAGTTCTCTTGTCAAATACGATAAAGCTGGAGGGGCGTTCTTTGGCGTAGTGCTTTAATTCCGCCGCGATGGAAGACGCATGGGCGTAATTTGTTATCTGCTTTAAGGTGTTATGCACAACCGCAAGAGAGACGGAGAGCAAAGGGAATTTGCAAATTTCGCCTTTGCGGTCTTTGGTTATGATAAAACCCTGCTCCGCGTCTTTTTTGTTATAAAAACTTGGGGCGGTAAGGTCAAAATTATTGGCGATATCTTTGGTTATGGCGTCGGCGGATTCAAAGCGGCAGATGCACACAAAATCGTCCCCGCCGATGTGGCCTACAAAAGCGTCTTTATCGGCGCGTAAAGCGCAGCTTTCTATAATTTTTGCAGTTGCAAGTATCACGGTGTCGCCGGCTTTAAACCCGTAGACGTCGTTATAGGCTTTAAAATTATTTAAGTCAGCATATATCAGCGCGAATTTTTGGCCGCCGTTAATTTCTTTTTCCGCGCGCGTTTGTATGGAGGGGTTCCCGGGCAGTTTTGTAAGAGGGTTGCAGTCCATTCTTTGCAGGCTGCGCTTTAGCAAAAGTTTAACGCGGGCAAGCACTTCTTCCTCGTCGGCGGGCTTTAGCATAAAGTCGTCAATTTCCATAGAAAGGCCTTTCATTTTTACGGGTCTTTCTTCGTCGGAGGTCAAAATTATTACGGGTATATTGGCGCAGGAGGGATAGCTGCGGATTTCTTCCACCGCTTCAAAGCCTGTCTTGTGCGGCATATGATAATCCATAAGCACGATATCGGGGTGGACGGTGTAGGTAAGCTGGGCGGCTTGCGCTCCGTCGGAGGCGGTAACAACGTCGTACCCCGCGCTAAGGAAAATTTCCTTAAATCCTTCCCTTATAACATCATTATCGTCGGCTATGAGTATCTTAAATTTAGTCTGCGCCATAGTTTATTTTTTTTAATCAATTTTTGTGTATGGGATAAAAGTATATGCCCATAAAAACGGGGTTATCAACAAAGCCTTTAACCTCTTTCCTGAACACCCATACGCCGGGGGAATGCACGGTGTATATTTGCGCGGCTTCATCTGCGCTGATGTCTTGTATCTGGCGATAAAGCTTCGCGCGTTCTTTATTATCCGTGCTTTTTACGGCGCGGTCTATAAGCGCATCCAGTTTGGGATTATTAAAGTTTTGCGCTATTGCGTAGCGGCCCTTACTGTGCAGGAACGGAAAGACAAAGTTGTGGGCGTCGGGATAATCGGCAATCCAGCCGCGCACCCAAAGCGGCATTTTGCGGGCTTGCGTCTTTTCCAAAAAGGAAGACCACGGCACGCCGCGCAGCTCAATTTTAAATTTAGGATTAAGACTTTCCACATTGCGTTTTAAAATTTCCGCAGCCATTTGGCGCATATCGCTGCCCGTGTTATAGGTTAAAGTAAATTTAAAACCGTTTTCCCACACTTTCCCGCCCCAGGCTTTCTTAAAATATTCTTCCGCTTTTTTAAGGTCAAAGGAATAATGTGCTGCGTCTTTATCATAGCCGACTAAACCGGGGGGGACGGGGCCTATTGCGCGGGGGGCTTTGCCCTTCATAGATTCATTTACAAAGGCATCGTAGTCAAAGCTGTAAGCAAAAGCTTTTCTTAAATCTTTATCGGTAAAAAAGTTGGCGGGAATACCCTGCCCTTCCAGCTTGCCGCTGCCGATATCGGGGTTGGCCTGCGCGTTAATATCAAAGGTAAAAAATATAACGGGGTCGGTTTTAAGTCTGGGTAATTCGTCCATAACAACAGCGTCTGGGTTTGCGGCTACCTGCCCCGCAAAACTGCCGGAAAGTTCCACTATGTCGGCGTCTGCGCTTTCCAACATAAGGCGCATGGTGCTTTGTTCGGATATGCTTAAAAGCTGAACGGTTTTAAGCGCGGGCGCGCCCAAAACATAATTTTGGTATCCCGCAAGGTAAATCCTTTTTGCGGGTATATCCCAGCGTTGCACAATAAAAGGGCCGCTGCCGTTTTCGTGCTCAAACAGATAGGATTCCGTCTTGGCGCGGTTATTAAAAGTTGTCCAAGTGGCTTCCGTGCCGTCCCATTCTCCGTTTTTAACAGCCCAGTCTTTGTTGATGATATAAGACCAGCGCGCAATGATAGAAAGGAAAGGCGCAAACGGCGCTTTAAGTTTTATTGT
Source organism: uncultured Elusimicrobium sp. (assembly GCA_964490555.1). Taxonomy (GTDB): domain Bacteria; phylum Elusimicrobiota; class Elusimicrobia; order Elusimicrobiales; family Elusimicrobiaceae; genus Proelusimicrobium. The sequence continues at coordinate 18,621 of CAZBCE010000018.1, forward strand.
TACCGTATCCCCGTCGGCTTTTACGGCGTTTTCTATATCTTTAAAGTTTGCGGTTATATTACCTTTTTCGTCGCGGGTTGACGGCGTGCCTAAGATAGGTTCAAGCAAAAGGCTGGAGGGCCCGCCGGAAACATCTGATATTAAAAATCTTCTTAAAGAATATTCCACATCCTGCGCGCTAAGCGGCGTGCCGTCGTGGAATTTTATATCTTTGCGGATATTAAATTTGTATGTAAGCCCGTCTTTTGATATTAAACCGTTTTCCGCGCTTGGCACTTCCTGCGCGATTAAAGGCGCAAACTCCGTAAGAGAACTGCCTTTAAATTTAATTAAGGTATCGTAAACATTCAACAGAAGTCCGTGCGTAACGCCGTCGTAGGAAAAGACAGGGTCTAAAGATTCTACTTCCCCTTTAACGGCAAGGGTAAGATTATCTTTTGTGTCTTTTTTGGCGCAGGCCGCAAAAGCAAAAATGCAAAGCAGTATGGTAAAAAGTTTTTTCATATCAAGTTAATCCTCTATGGCGTAAGCTAAACCTTTTTTATTTTTAAGCCACGCCTCTGCAAATTGCGCGCGGGAATATACGCGGCGCGCCTCTTTTGCGGTTTTTGCGGCGGGGTCTATGGCTATTACATTACCGTCTTTATCAAAGCCTGTTATGACGACAAGATGTCCCGCGGTTGCCTGTTGCGGCGCATTTTTAAGCTTGCCTTTTTTAAAACCTACAGAAACTATTACAGGTCTGCCTTTATAAATTTCTCCCTCCGCTTGCGCAAGGGAAGAACACCTTACAACGCACGCGTTTAAGCCTGTTTGCGCGGCCACGGCGGTATTTAAAGGCCATGTGCCGTAAATATTAGCGTTTTCGTCGTAAACGGCTTTAACAGTTTCGGCAAGATTAACTTTTTTGCCGTAATAATTAAGCACGGCGGCAAGTGCGGCGGGGCTGCAAATTTTGTTTGAGATAGTTTTATCTTCAAATTCCATTTGGCTTATGGGAGCAAGCGGCAATTCAAAATCTTTTAAGTCTAAAGTTTCCTGCGCCAGTTCCGCGTCGTAAAAAGCTGCTGCGTTGGTAAGCGCGGCGCAGAGCAGATTTATTTTGGCTTTACCCAAAATTGTTATTTGATATTTAAAACGGTTCGCGGGCGTTTTGCACAACAGGGTATCAATATCGGTGGAGGCAAAGTCGTCCTTCTGCGGCTCAAAAGTTTTTTTGTAAGTATTGGAAATATAGGCGAGTTTATAAAAACCGCTCCAGCCTTTTTCCGTCTCAACGGCGGCCTGCAAAAGTATTGCCGCGTCTTTTTGCAACTTTGCGCTTATGCTTAAAACAATGCTGTCAAAAGCAAAAGGTGCCTTGACGGGAGCAGATACTACTACCGATAAATTTTTATTTATTACTATAGGTTTAAGTTTATTTTGCGTAAAGAACAGATTGTGGGACGGCAGTAAAGAAAGCTGCTTTTTGGAAAGGGTCATATACGCTCCGCTGCAACTTAATGCTTGTGTTAAAAGAAAAATCGGGGTACCCGGGCTTGAACCGGGAGCCTCTCGGTCCCAAACCGAGCGCTCTACCATTGAGCCATACCCCGTATATAAAAATTATACCAAATATAGCCCTTTAATAAGTTTAACGGGCGGCGTGCTGTTTTGGCCTTTTGCCCCGCCTCGTTTGCTTTGCGGCGGTAATTTTGTACCATTAATATATAACTTTTAATGTGTTAATATGTAAACTGATTTTCAGGAGATGATAGATATGAAAAAGATATTTTTTGTTATGCTCTCTTTTTTGCTGGTCGCGCAAACTTACGCTTCCGCCCAAAAGATGCCCTGGCAGAAAACTGCGCAAAAGAAGGCTTCTCCTCAGCAAGCCGCGCCTGTCGGCGTCGGTCCTGCCGATATGGAGGCTCTTACTTTAGCAATAAGGGCGGAGGATATTAATCTTGTCAAGCAGCTTGTAACTAAGAATAATGTCAATAAGCCTGATGAGAAAGGCGTGTTTCCTCTTTATGTTGCGGCTAAAGAAGGCACTGAAGTTAAGGTAAAGCTTATCTTGGAGCAGGGTGCTGATATAAACTACATTGCCCCTGGTAAAAAACTTACCGCGCTTTGCGCCGCCTGCG
>CAZBCE010000019.1:0-20711 GCA_964490555.1 uncultured Elusimicrobium sp.
GCGGCGGTATTGGCGGTTTTTATAGTTTTTTCTTCTTATGTTTCCGACAGGGTTGATTTCGGCGACGGGAAAAAAGATAACCCCAAAATAGTTATAGACGAAATTGCGGGCTATTTTCTGGCTGTTGCGTTTTTACCCAAAACGGGTTTTATCGCACTTTTGGCTTTTGTGTTTTTCAGAATTTTTGACTCGTCAAAAATAGGTTTTATAAAACGGACCGAAAGTTTCGGTTCCGCCTGCGGGCAAAGCTTTAAACATAAATATTGCGTAAACGGCTTTGCCGTCGTCTTAGACGACCTTGCCGCAGGCTTGGCGGCTAACCTGATATTACAGGTTTTGCTGCTGTTAAAATTATTATAAGGAGAGTAATTTTTTATGGATTTTTCTCATATGGGGAGTGTTAAAGAACTTTTAAAAGCGGGCGGGCCGGTACTTATATTTTTAGTGACGCTGTCCGTCTATTCCCTTTCTATAATGATAGACAGGTTTATAAAGTATAAAAGCAGCATAAATAAATCGCGCAAGCTTATGGAGTATGTGCGCTACCAGCTGCCCGCGAGAAATTTTAACAAGATAATGGACGCTTGCCGCAAGGGGGGATATTCCAATACTCCCGCCGCAAAACTGGTGCTTAATTTACTTAAGTCCGACAAAACAACCCTTGCCGAACTTAATGATTTAGCCGACTCTATCATAGACTGGGAAGTTGCCCAGCTTTCCCGTAAACTTTCCGTCTTAGCCACGCTTGCCAGCACAACGCCGTTTATCGGTTTGTTCGGCACGGTTTTGGGCGTTATGCGCGCCTTTGCGGATTTATCTTCCGCCGCAGGCGCGGGCGCAGGGCCTTCCGCGGTGGCTAAAGGTATTTCAGAAGCTTTGGTTAACACGGCGGCGGGTTTATTTGTGGCGGTACCCGCGCTTATCGCTTACAACTATTTTTTAAGCAAGATAAACTTTTTTACCAAAAATATGGAATATATGGCGCAGGAAGTTATCTCCGCCAAGCTTTATATTCCCGCCGACGGGCCGCAGGTTATTAACACGCCCGAGGATGTCGTTTCCGCGGGGCATTTATGAAAGCGGGCCGCCATAGCGAACTGATGGGCGAAATTAATATGGTGCCTTTTATAGACATCACGTTAATCCTGCTTATCATTTTTATGGTTATGACGCCCTTTATAGTACAGTCCCAGCTTAATGTGGATTTACCAAGCGCCTCCGCCGTAAACACCGTTACGGAAAGCAATGTTATAAGGGTGGAAATAGCCAAAAACGGACAGGTTAAAGTGCAGGACAGGGCTGTTTCCTTAGATAGCCTTGAACACGAACTTACCCTGCGCTTGGGCCGCTCGCGCGAAAAAACAATTTTAGTGCAAGCCGACAGGGATGTCCCCATACAAAAAGTGGTAACCGTTTTTGACATTGCCAAAAAACTTGGCGCGGCCAAGCTTGGCATCGGCGTAACAAATAAGGAGTAATAATGAACCGCTCCCTTATATATTCAAGCGCGATACACGCTTTTTTCTTTTTGCTGATGTTTGTGTTTTTGCACCCTTCGGCCCAAAAGACTAAAGCCGTGTACACTATTGATTTTATAGGAAGCGCGTCCCAGCCTATGCGTTACGGCGAGCCTGAACCCGCAGGCGGCGCAGCGGCGCAGCAAAAGGCGGCGGAACCGCCTAAGCAGGAAACTTCAGAAATTAAAGCGCCCAAAGCCGAGCCCGTAAAAGAAAAAGCAAAACCCGCAAAGCCTAAATATAACTCCGAAGAACAAATTTCCCTTAAAGCTAAAAAGGGCGCAAAGGAAACGCCTAAAGAGGAACCCAAGAAAGAAGAAAAGGTTGTACTTTCCAAACCCAGCATTTTGGGCGAGGTGGAAAGTGAAAGCCTTAACGCGGCGGACTTGCACACCCTCGGCGGCAGCGGCGATAACGGCGGCATAAACGCGGTTAGAGCCAGTTTTACCAATTTTCCATACCCTTGGTATATAACGCAGGTAAGAAACAGCCTGTGGTCGCAATGGAGCAAAAGAATGCCCAAAACATCGGGCTTAAGCACCTTGGTTTCTTTTAATATAGACAGGTACGGAGCAATTTACGGCGTGCAGATAGAAAAATCTTCAGGCAATGATTCTTACGACTATGCCGCTACTTCCGCCGTGCAGAACTCCGCGCCTTACCCGCCGCTGCCAAAAGGCTTCGGCAAAGATATACTTACCGTAACGGTAGAATTTAAAAACGAGGACTGACGTGGCTATACTTTGGCGTATTTTTCTTCTTATTATTTTGCACGCGGGCGTTTTGATTTTATTTCCTAACTACCCGCCTTCCGCGCCTCTTACGGTGCTGATATTGTTCGGGGCGTTTTTAATGGCGACTTTGCTGCTTTCGGCAATATTTTCTATCCTGTGGTTAAGCCGCAGTATTGCGTTTACCGCTTTGTTTGATTTTTTGTTGGTGGTATCCGTAAGCGTTATTCTTTTGGTGCTTACCCCGCAAAGCAACGGGGAAAGCCCCGCCGATAAGCTGATGCGGGGGAAATATCCCACCGTCGCGGACGCCCAAACGGGATGGAGCAGTTTTAAATTATTTTTTTCCAAAGACGCTTTGCAAAAAGATATTGCGCCCGTTGTAACGGAATTTAACCGCGGCGCAAAAGTTATCAAAGAAGCCGTGGAAAAAGATAAAATAGCCAAAAGCAATACCCGCGCGGAAGAGAGCGCCGCAATAAAGGATAAACATAAAGCGGGCAAAGACGTAAAAAGAGGTAAAAAACAATGAAAAAGGCCGTAATAACAGGCGGTAACGGTTTTATAGGCAAAATACTTACCGACAAACTTATAGAAAAAGGATATACGGTAAAGATTTTTTCCCGCAGTAAACCGCACGCGTTTGCCGATAACCCTGCCGTGGAAACCGTGCAGGTGGACTATAACAGCGTTGAAAGCCTTAAAAGCGAATTGCTGGACGCAGAGGCGGTGTTCCACCTTGCGGCGGCTATTTTTGCTTTTAATAAGGAAGAATTTTGGCAGGCTAATGTTACCGTTACGGAAAACCTTACGCAAGCCGTAAGACAGGCGGGCTGTATTAAAAGTTTTGTTTACCTCTCCAGCCAGGCGGCGGCGGGGCCGAGCGCGTATAAAAATAATCCAAAGACGGAGGCAGATGCTCCCGCCCCGGTTTCCGACTATGGCATTACAAAGCTTAAGGCGGAAGAAGTTGTTATGGCTTTGCCGCAGGAAGTGCATAAAGTTATACTGCGCGCGCCGGTGGTTTACGGTAAGAATGATTCGGGCGTGTCTAAAATAGCGGGCTGGGTTAAAAAAGGTTTTATGGTTAATACCTCGTCCGGAGATATGTTTTTTAATTTTGTTTATGTTGAAGATTTGGTGCAGGCTTTATACACAGCTTCCGCTACGCCGCAGGCTGGCGGGCAGGTGTTTTTTGTGGGCGAGGCGCAAAGTTACAGCTGGCAGCATTTTATTAATTCCATGGCTGACGCTATGGGCAGCCCGCGCCCGATAATGCTTACTCTGCCGTATTTCTTTTTGGAAATCGCCGCGTTTGTTTACGAGAGCGTTGCAAAAGTTTTCGGCATTGCTCCCGCGCTTAACTATGATAAAATAAAGGAAGCTTCTATAACGGGCCATTGGGTTTGTAATACAAACAAATGGATGGCCCTGACGGGGCAAAGCTTTACCCCGCTTGAACAGGGTTTGAGGGAAAGTTTCAAATGAATAAAGAAAAAAAGTCTTATTTGTTGATGCCTTGGTTTACGGCTAAAGATTATTTGATAAGCGTCGCGTTTACCCTCTTTATTTTCTTTTTGGGTTTTAAGTGGACGCTTTTGGGCCTGTTTTGGATACCCGTTATATTAAATCCGTTTATTTATGCCTTCGTCGTGATAGCGTGGATTTATTATAACTATATGTGGCTTAGAACGGCCCTTTATCTGCCCAGCACGATGATAGGCGTAAAGAGAACTTACGCGGCTTTCGGCATAAAAATGTCCTGGTTAAGATGTTTTTATATCACGCTTTGCAAAGCCAATAAAATCCGCAAGGAAGATATTACAATTAAACGTCAAAACGAATATATAAAAGTTTTGGCGGCCACCTTCTGCAAGCCCGCGGTTATGCTTGATTTTAAAAGGGGGGAGGCGCATCAGCTTTCCACCGCAATCTTTATACATACGCGCCGCAAAGTTGTAGAAATACATAAAGCCCTGCTGCCGTATATGGTGCCTGTCTTTATAGCCTTGCTTATTTTAACGCCGCTTTTTGTTTTTGCGCCCTCGTATAATTATGCTTTTTTGGCGGAAAGGCTCAGGCATACCCCGCCGATGATGAGTTTTTGGATGTACCTGCTTATTTTGCCCGTAAAGTTTTTATGGATTTTTAAAATATTAAGCATATTGGCGGCGAATATAATATCTCCTCTGGCTTTTATGCCAGCAATAAATATTTTTGCCGACTACGCCAAGGAAACAAAATTAAAACTTAAACTTAAAAAAGAACACAGCATTTCTTTTGACGCGGCTATGGCAACGGTGATGATTGTGATAAGTTTAGTTTTTTATATTTCTATTTTGTCTAATATTTTGTTATAATCTTATATATCAAGCCTGTTTTACGGCTTGTTTTTTTGCAGAAAGCGGCAGTTTTCCGCCGATATAAAAAGCAGAATATTAATTGATTTAAGACGACCTTTACATACTTCCGTTTTAGCGCAGTTTAAGGAGAGGTGGCTGAGTGGTCGAAAGCGACGGTTTGCTAAACCGTTGTACGGGTTAATTTCCGTACCGAGGGTTCGAATCCCTCCCTCTCCGTTTTCTAGTTTTGAATTATTTGTAAAAATCCCCGTTTGGCATTTAGCCCGACGGGGATTTTTTATGTTTGGGACTAAAGCATCGCTTATTTTGTGCTGGATACGCTTTTTTGTGGAAACTTTAAGAATAATGCTCCGCCGAAAAGTTTTTTAGTCCACTTTTATTATGATATATTGTAAATTAGTTTGAGGATTAGGGGCAAAAGATGTTTTTATCAAAAATTTTTATACGCAATTATAAATCGATAGCCAAATTAGACCTTCCGCTTTGTAAAGGTAAGAATGTGCTTGTCGGTAAAAATAATGCAGGTAAGAGTAATATTATAAAAGCTATAAATTTAGTCCTAGGCGAGTCTGACCCTACGTGGAATAAAAAGGAAACAATATCTGATAATGACTTCTATAAAGCAGACACATCCAAACCGATTATTATTTTCTTAAAGATACAGAGAGAGAGCAAAGAAGACATATTAGAGGAGTTACCTTTTTTGGAAGGTCTAAGTGGCGGAAGTGTATGGTTTCAAGGGGCTACGGTTCCTAATTTTAGAGATATTGATTCCGCTTTTAAATATTCTTCTCCCGCATACGAACCAGAGGGGTGCAAAAAGATATGGTTAGGAGATAAAAGTTATTCGAAAAAAACATATAGTGATTATTTCCAAAACATGGAATATTTGTATGTTGGATTTTATGCAAAATATGAAGACGGAGTTTTGTGTAAAAACATATCTATGTTTGTAAAGATTAAAGAGGAGGATGGGTTTCAGGTACTTGTAAATCTTGGTCCTCTCAGGACAATCTTTATTGAAAGTGCAATTATACCTGCTTTCCGATCTCCACAGGAACAGCTTAAAGTTTCAAGTTGGTCATGGTTTGGAAAACTAGTAAGAAATCATATAAATATCCAAAATTCAGATCTTCAAAATGCTTTTGCCCAAGTTAAGAAGGCGTCTAATGCTATTTTTGAGGCCATGAAGGAGGATATTACTTCTGGTTCTGGTGTAGCGTTTCCAAATACAAGCGTTAGTTTTCAGTTCAACCCCGAAATGAATCCTAATGATATCGCCAAAGGAATATTAATATATGTTGATGATGGTTTTAATAGCAGGTTGGAGGATAAAGGCTCTGGAATACAGAGTTTTATGGTTATTAGTTTATTTGATTATTATATACACAATGTTGCGGAGGTTGAAGCAGGCGCATTGCTTGCCTTAGAGGAGCCTGAGCTTTTCCTTCATCCCCATGCCAAAAGGGTACTTTCCGAACGTTTAAATTCGTTTCTTGGCAAAAAAGCAAACAATCAAGTCATTGTAACAACCCATTCCTCAGATTTTATATCTGCTAATGATTCTGATCTTAATATAATTGTTGTTAAAAAAGAGGCCGAAAAAGGAACAACTGCGAAAAGGCTAGATGCCAATGATATAAAAACAAAGCAAATTTTACTTAGAAAACAAAATACAGAAATGTTCTTCTCAGACGTGGTCATTCTTACCGAAGATTTAAAATACTTTATAGAAAGCGTTGCGATAGACCTAGGCAAGAGCCTAGATATTTCCCCGCATTGGTTGGATGAAAACAATATTTCAGTTCTAAATTGTGAAGGCAAATATAACTTTCATAAATATACCCAAATACTAACAGGTCTAAATATTAAATTTTATATCATTGCTGATTTCGATTTTTTACAAAAGGGATTAAGTGAGTATTTAACAGCTTTAAACGCAGAGGCAAAAGAAATTTCTGAACTTAATACATTAAAATCAACCGTGTTTATTCCAGGGACTAATATAAAAAAAATAGCTGAAATAACTACTGAAAAAAGTAAAGCTAAAATAAGAGAATACATAGGAAAGCTGAAAAAAACATTTAACATATATATCATGGAAGGAGAGTTGGAAAATCTTTATAAGGAAAAGCCTAGAGCGACCAAAGAACAAGGAGTATTGGAAACTTTAGACAAGGCTTTGGAACAAAATAGAACAATTGGTTCTTTTATAAATGTGACCCCGATTAATGATTTCCTCAAGGATATTTTAACAGAAAATAATATTGTAAAAGATCCTAGCGGTGTAAAGGAAGTAATTCCTGAGGGGCCAACTATACAATGTCCTGTGTGGAAAAAAGCAAGATTTATTAAGAAAAAAGGCTATCCATCAGAGTAATCCTGAGTTGGACTATAAGGTTGTAAATAAAAAAAACTTGGATTTCTTATATAAAAAGCCACAAAATCCTAATATATTTATTGCTCTTTCCAACTCCTCCTTGATTGTTTGAAGCTAGAAGCTGTATCTTATTTTGCTAGTTTTTCTTGCATACACTTTTTAACAGCGGGAGCATACGGATTTTCTGCCTTGCATTCCTCTTGCAATCTCTCTAAATATTGTCTTTGCGCACTCCGGCTAAGGGCTTCTTGGTCCAGTTTGTAAAATCTGGGGGCATCGGACCATTCCGCAAAGTACAAAAAAGTGTGATTGCGGTTTTCTACCAAATATTGCTCTCCATTAATAGTTGCGACATTGTGATTTATCCCGTAAGCGCAGCCCAAGGTGCTTGCTGCGAGTGACATCAGTATAATTATTTTTTTCATTTTACTCTCCTTTTCGCCTTTTAGAGAATAAAAAAGGCGACGCCAAATAAGAGTCTAGAAACGCTTAAATGACAATCGCCCCCATATCCCGAAGGATATGGAAATAGACGACTTCATTTCGGCTTCTAGACTATTTTGTTAATTCCTTAACAAAACCGTGCCGGTCTTACCGGCTCCAAAAACAAGTCCAAAAATCAAATTTTAACAGGCATTTTCTGCCTACATTAACAGCTATAACTCCTTATTTTCTACGTCACATATACTATAACAAATAACCCCCAAAAAGTGTAGTGCGTCTTGATTTAGGACTGCTTTTTTATCAGCTTAAATGTGAACATTTTCCTCTTGTTTTTCCCTTTAATTTTTTGTCCAATTCGTGTTCTATTGATTCCCTAGGATAAGTGGCGTAATTGATTTTAGTCATATTTATTCACCTGATAATTTTTAGCCTTTTTTTACTATAATAATTTCAGCTAGCCTTACGCACATTACTGCTTCCTAATTGCAAGAAGTCAACTATTTTAGGGGAAATAAATATGAAAAATTTTTGCATATCTCTAATGAGTGCCCAATCTGAAGGTGAAGTCACTTCAATTTTAAATTCATTTTCTAACCAAATAGCTTGGGAAAAATATGGCGGGGATGAAGGTAACAGCATAGCTACTATTAACAATCAAACCCCCAAAGCGGAAGCTTCTCTGGTTGAAAAAATCACAAATTCTATAGATGCTATTCTAATAAAGAAATGTCTGGAACATGGTGAAAACCCCGCTGATAAGTCTGCCCCCAAAAGCATAGAAGAAGCTTTGAAGAAATATTTTGACATTGAGGAACGAGTCTATCACGATATGCCTCCCGCTATGAGAAGAAACTTAGCACAAAACATTCAAATTATAGCAGATGGAGGCAAAAAAGATCTAAATTTAACTATTTATGATAATGGAGAAGGACAATCTCCGGAAAGGATGAAAAGCACGCTGTTGTCTTTAGGTAAAAAAAATAAAATATCAATACATTTTGTACAAGGAAAGTTTAATATGGGAGGAAGCGCAGTTCTTCCTTTTTGCGGACGAAATAAGTATCAGCTAATCGTCTCGAGAAGGAATATAAACAATAATAATGCAACAGGAATTTACGGATTCACATTGCTCAGGATAAATCATGGGGAAGAAAACGACAGAAGTTCTTGGTATGAATATTTTGTATCCAAAGATACTAACGAAATATTAAAATTCGAGAGTGACCCGTTTGACGCAGGTCTTTATGAAACCTCGTTCAATGGTGGCACACTCATAAAACTATTTAATTATGATATAAGAAAAAAGTCCAACATAACGTTAGATTTATGGAGAGATTTAAATAAGTTCCTATTTAAACCGGCACTACCAATACTTTTGTATGAAAAAAGAGAATACAGGGGCAATACTCCGACAAAAATAATGCATGGAAATTATAATAGGATAAAAATAGATGATAGCGAAGCTCTATCAGCCACTCCATTTTCTATGGATATAGAATTGAAAGATAATGATAAGAAAATAATTTTTCCTTGTGAGGTTTTCTTATTTAAAGAAGATAAAGGAAAAGAATTTACAGATGATATGCCATTGGTATTCACAAATAATGGACAAACTCAAAATTATATTGGACCATATTTTATATCTAGTAAAGTAAAAAGAGTCTATTTAAAAAATTCGTTACTCATTAATGTGAACTGTTCCAGAATACCAAGAGTAATCAATGAGACACTTTTCATGTCCAATAGAGCAACAATGAGAGACTCTTCTCTTTTTGATGATTTAAAAGAAAATATTGCTAAAGAATTACGAGAAAATGATTTGCTAACAAGAGAAGATGAGCTGAGAAGAAGAAAAGTCTTATCACATTCAAGCATTAAAGATGAAAGTTTTCTAAAAAATGTTGTAGGAAAATTAATAAAATCCGATAGTGAAATAAGAAAAATATTTGATATGGGGCAGGATATCGTTTCAAAAAGCACACCAAGTATTAAAACACCAATAGATATAGTACCAGAAAAATTTGTCCCCAACAGATTCCCATCCTTTTTTAAATTCAAGAATATATCTTCTGGGAATATAAAAATGTGTCCCCTGAATGGAGAGTGCCGTTTAGAAATTCAAACAGATATTGACAATGACTATCTCTCTCGTCCCCATGATCAAGGGGAATTAAAGATATTTGTAGATGGGGTTCCTCTTCATACAGGCAATGGGGATATAAGAGAAGAGGGAAATGAAGCAAAAGAATTACTGGTTTCTAGAGTTGGGCCTATAGATGGAGTAATAAAATTAAAGATAAAACCCGGTAAAAACATTAGTATTGGAGATCAAATACCAATATCTTTAGAACTAACTTCTCCTGACGGTAACTTGGAATTATATGCAGAGATAAAAATAACAAAACCAAAAATAGATTCCCCTAATAAGAAAAATGATGATGAAGAAAATCTTTCTTTACCAAAAATAAAAATAGTTAGAAAAGAAAAGCAATCCGATGAAGAAACATCTTGGGCAGATACCGGTTTTACATGGAATGAAACTACAATTTGCCACTTTCAAGATTCCAGTAACGGTTTTTTAGATTGTATTTTCATAAATATGGATTCTAGAGATATCATAAATTATATTCGTTCTAAAAAATACGAAGGAGAAAATGCCGAAAGAGTCACAAAAACATACAAGGCAGCAATTTTCCTTTCCTCAATAATGATTTACCATGGATTGCTAAAACTAGCAAGACAAGAAAAAATGGACGCTTCAAAAATAGAGGAAGTGGCATCAAGCCTCATGAATGACTTATCTAAAATATTGCTCCACATCACAGTTAATGATGACATCTTAAATGCACTTACAGAAGATTAATTTGTTTTATCAGATAATCCAAAACAGTTTAGTCCGCTGAAGTGGGTGTTGGAAAATTCACACGCGATGACAGATAAAGTTATGCAAATTCTTTCTTGAAGATATTTTATTAAAACCCCAGTAATTTTTCCTGTTCTTTCCAGCTAGGGGTTTTGATTGATAGGAGTTTTTGGAGCGTAAGGTCCGGCGGTTGCTTGCCCTCCAGTATTGCGGATACTATCTTGGCCGACAGGAAGGACAAATTCACGATTCTAAACACATAGGTGTTGTCCATTTTTTCTTCAGCTGCAATTTGCTCGCCTGTTTTTAGTCCGTTTATTATCTCTTTATTCCACTTGTAGCTTCTCAGGATGGTTTTTATTAAAACCCTGTCTTTGTTTATATTTTTGTTATATGTGCTGCCGATTATTATCTTCGCACCGTTGTCTATCACTCCGATTCTGTAATTTATCTTAAACACAAGCGGAGTTTTCAAGCCATCGTCGGTTAGGGTTTTCATCGGGCGGGCCTCATAGCCGGATTTGATAAATTCCTCAACCTGTTCTTTGTAAATCTTTATAATAATTTCCGTTTCTTTTAAGTCTATTCTGCTAATCAAAATGCGCTCTGTATTCCTTGGGATATACAGGGTTTGAAGTCTGTGTAAAATCTCTTTTTGCGCGGACATATCATACTCAGAAATTAAGGGTAAAATATTGTTCTCGTCCTTAAAAAATCCCAAGAACCAGTCGTCGACAAATCTCTCTAATTTCGGCAGTGATATTTTGGTAATTTTACCAGTCTTTTCCTTGTTATGATTGAGAACCGCTTGGCTGACATAATAGCGGTACTTTTGCCCTTTATGCCCCGTGCTCCAAGAGGACGTCATATGATTGCCTTTATCGTCATATATCTTTCCGGACAACAGGCAATAGATTGGGGCGTAATTTTTCCTCTCCACGCGGTTGCCCTCCATTATTTTTTGCACATTATCGTATGTTTCTTGGCTGATTATTGCCTGATGCTCGCCCTTGTACCATGTGCCTTTATGGCCCACCTCGCCCAAATACGCGCGGTTTAAGAGGATAAGGTTAACATTGCCGGCACTAAGTATCCTCCCATTCTGGCTTCTTATGTCGTTGTCATCTATCCAATGTTTAACCTTTGCTATGCTTTGGAGCTCAATATATTTATTAAAAATAGTTTTAACTGATTCGGCATGCTCGTCCGGATAGATTTTCTTTTCCCTGCGAACATAACCCATTGGCGGATTGCCGCCCATCCACATACCCTTTTTCTTGCTTGCGGCGTATTTATCGCGGATACGCTCGCCCGTTACCTCACGCTCAAACTGGGCAAAAGACAGTAACATATTCAAAGTCAGCCTGCCCATGCTGGTTGTGGTGTTAAATTGCTGGGTTATGGAAACAAAAGAGGTATTGTTTGTGTCCAATACCTCCACTATTTTGCTGAAGTCCATAAGGCTGCGCGTCAGCCTGTCTATTTTATAAACAACTATTATGTCCACAAAGCCATTTGCGATATCCTTTAGGAGTTCTTTTAGCGCAGGACGCTCCAGATTGCCGCCGGAAAAGCCCCCGTCATCATAGGCTTTTTCTACTAACTGCCAGCCCTCGTGTTTTTGGCTTTTTATATAAGCCTCACAGGCTTCACGCTGGGCTTGAAGACTGTTGAATTCCAATTCTAGCCCTTCTTCTGAAGATTTGCGGGTGTAAACCGCGCATCTAACTATCTTTTTTTCCTGTTCCATGTTCTCCTCTGAAAAATCTTTTCCCGTTCCAATGTACCCCTGTTATCTTTTTGGCTATGGCCGTAAGGGTTTTGTAAACCACGCCTTCAAACAGGAAACCGTCTTTTATAACCTCAACTTCATATCTGTTGCCTTTATAGGAGCGGATTAACCTTGCGCCCAACTCAAACACTTCATCGTTTTTACATGCGGCATCGGATTCAAATTCTCTGGCCGTTTTTTCAAGCAGGGCATAGTATGGCCGTAAAGCGATTCTGTTTTCTTTCGCCTGTTGGTGCCAAAAGATATGTTTAATTAGGGTTGATTTCTTAAGCCTCGGAACGGGCTTTTTTAAATATTTCTGCCATAACTTGCGGGTTTCTGCCTTCGACAAATTCCTTAAATTATCCATAACTGTCCTATCAGACACATTACCGCTTACTATAGCGGGAGAATTGAGATTATTCATAATTGTACTCCCTTGCACTTTGTGTAGGCAGCAGTTTTTTTATTTCCAGCAGCGTTTTTTGTGCCTGTTTATCCTTGCGGTAGGTTTTTAAGAGTATGATTAAAAGGGCCATGGTTAGGCCAAAGATGGCTTTTTCAGGCATTATAGGCCTACCTTGCGGGTTGCCAGATTGCCCTTTTTTAAAGCGATTTTTATGCGGCGGCACTCTTTCCTGTGTCATAAGCGTTTCCTCCCATACACATTACCGCTTACTATAGGGAGAGAAGTCAAGCAAAAGATATATAAAAAGTATTACAATAAAGGTATGCCTGAATATACATACGAAGAATTTTTCAGCAACCAAGGGACACGCAACGAAGTCAGAATGCGGGTTATAAACAGATTTGCCAAGGAACCTCACGGGGAAGGCACGAAGGATTTCGCTTCGAAACACACGTATAATGTAGAGAATCTTAGCAACGGAGAAAAGATCTATCTCACAAGGCCTGCTAATTTGCACAATGGGTTTGATTTTTTAATATGTGTATCTGGGTATAATTTTGCTTTACCGGGGAATAGAAAGCGCAATTATCCCAAACTTGGGGACATAACAGCCGACATAGAAGCCAAGAAAAATGAATCCCCGGCGCAATATCAACAACTCTTTGCCCTTTTACAGAAAGTTCATTCTTGCCAAGACATACAAGAGGAAGAATATGCTAACCTTAATTTCACTTCTGGTTTTCCGGTAGATATGGTTCTTAAAACAATAAAGTGGTTTTTTATTGAGCAGGATATTAGATATTGGAACTATTCTGGTAGAAATAAGTTGTGGAGTGAAATTCCAAGGCCTTAAAGCTCAATCTTTCCTAAAAACAAAAAGATACTCGTGCGCAAGCAGTAGGAAATTATATTTTATACTGTTGGTTTTCCAGTACCCAGTAGCTTTGCAATTATGTTGTTCTTTTATAATAATTTCTTTCAAAGTAAATCCCGCATCTTGAAACTGCTGCATCACTTTAAAACCTAAAGGAATAACACAGCCTTTTTGACGGGTATCTCCAATTAAAATTGCACAAAACTTGCCTTTTTTAAGCACGCGGAAGCAGGAGCTTGCTACAAAGCTCATTTCCTTGACGAAATCCGGAACTTTTAGATGTGATAAGTCGCCTTTTATATTATCACTGTACTGAATGATATTTGCGTAAGGAGGGTGT
The DNA here is from genome assembly GCA_964490555.1 of uncultured Elusimicrobium sp. Taxonomy (GTDB): domain Bacteria; phylum Elusimicrobiota; class Elusimicrobia; order Elusimicrobiales; family Elusimicrobiaceae; genus Proelusimicrobium. The sequence goes on from CAZBCE010000019.1 coordinate 13,693, forward strand.
GCTGCAATTAAGTCTATAGAATTATCTGGTATTTTAACTAGGTTTCTGGCATCACATTGGTATAACCATGTTTTACCAGCGTTTTGGCATTCAAAGGCCAGGTGTTCTTTTGAGGTTTTTAAGGCATCTGGATTTATATCTATGCCAATAGCATTTCTATTTAAAAGTTTGGCTTCCACCAAGGTCGTTCCACTACCAACAAAAGGATCTAATACCAAATCCTTTTCTTTGGAATAGCGCAAAATAATATTTCTTGGAATAAAAGGGGACCAATTACCGCGGTATTTAGCATCATGGGTGGCCCAATTTCCCCGTTCTTTGAAACTCCAAACAGTATTCGTTTCCAATTCAAAATAGTCAGGTTGCAGTTTTTTCTCTTTGTTTTTAGGCATAAATCTATAATTCTTCCGTGAGTATCTCTTCCAAAACGCCATCTTTCAGCATGCTCAGATTAAGGACGAAGTCCGTGGCATCAAAAGTTTCGCGCAGTGGTCTTAGTGCCGTTTCCCAACCAAGGCCATCTGTAATCCATACAAATCCTATATTGTGGCTGGTTGCAAGAAGCCGAAACAAACTTTTGAATTCTCCAGCTACTGATTTCAACTTTGAGCCTCCTCCCGCATAATAATTCACTTCCAGTAAGTAAATTTTTTTTTGGGTTTTTATAGCGAAGTCAAAATGCCTGTCAGCTTTGTCCGTTGGAATTTTTATACCAAATTCTTTTTCAATCCTATCTGCAGTCGCTTGTGATAAATATCTATAACCATGCGCGGCGCAAATAGATTTAACAAACCTTTCAGAAAGCAATTCCATTGTAGTCCCGCTGCGGTTCTTGCGTGCATTTGTATCAAGGCCTACTTCTACTCCTAATGCGTAGTCTGCCAAGTTCTTTATGTTTTTGTCGGATATAAACTTCAGAAGACCGGATTTATCGATAAAAGAGACAATTTGATTAATTTCGTCCTTAGAATAGTCCTGCTTCTTTGTAAAAAGGTAGGTCTTGTCCCCGTCTATATCCGCGATTTTGATAGATTGCTCCCTTACGGCCAACAATAAAGGAAGGACAGGTACTACTTGTGGGTACTCTGTTACAATCTCAGCTAAAACTTTTTGGGGATTTTCTTTCCCTATAAGTGCATTTAATATATTCAAAGGGACTTCTATCTCTTTGACATGGGATTGGACTTTAACCCAGTCCACAAAGAAGTCATATGTGCGTATAGTGTCCTTCAATGTTGTTCTTAAGTAGGTAAAAACCTCTTCTGGAGAGGAGAGAGAAAGCTGGTTATATTTTTCAACAGATTTCATATTTGTCCTTTAGAAATTAGATATTAGTAATTCTGTGAGTTGTCCACGGGATTTGCCGTCACAATTTATCATTCTGGAGGCTAACACGCGGCTAATGTTGTATTTTGAATATAGTTTATCAAAAAACATATCCTGCGGATTCTTATTCTTAGGGTCGGAGTTGCTAAGCAAAATTTTTGCTTTTTTAGCATCAATTTTTGAGAAGTATTCCGCGAGTTCCTTCTGGTGTTCATCGTTGAAAGAATTGGCTGTATATGAAGTAAAATTTGAGGTTCCGCTTAGTGGGCGGTATGGGGGGTCAAAATATACAAAAGTATTTTTGTCTATAAACTTAAAGGACTGTCTATAGTCTCCGCAAACAATTTCAACTTTCTGCAATAGTGTTGACACAGCTTTTAGGTTTTCTTCATCGCAAATCTGCGGATTCTTGTATGAACCAATTGGCACATTAAATTCTCCACGGCGGTTAACGCGGTATAACCCGTTAAAACATGTTTTATTAAGGAATATGAACAATGCGGCTGATTTAAGCCGGGCAGCATTGCCATCTAAATTTGTTTCATTGAATTTTTTGCGTTGGTTTAAATAAAAAAACTTTCTTTTTTCAGTATCTAACACTAAAAATGCTCGTTCAATCTTTGATAACTCTTCTATCAATAAATTAACATTTTCACGAACTTGTTTATAAGTGTTAATTAACGCTGGGTTAATATCGCTTATATAAACATGCTCCAAATTGTATTTGGAAAGCATATTAAACAGAAGCGCCCCGCCCCCTACGAAAGGCTCCGCATATTTTTTGATATCAGAGGCCCTGTCTATGTATTGGTAAATCTCTTTTAAAAGCTGCGTTTTACCACCAGCCCACTTTAAGAAAGGCTTAGCATTTGTGTTTGAATCTATATACCTAAAATGGCGGTTATCCTCGGGCTTTTTTGTGTGTTTAGGAATAAGCCACATATTACCAATGCGGATTATATCGGGAATTCTATCCGTTTGGCACAAGGCCAAAACACGACGTCTGGAAATATTCCACTGCATAGCTGCTTGTTGTGTGCTGATATAGTTAATAGAAGTTGTTTCAATGGGCATATATAAATTTTATTCTAAATTTGGAATAATAGCAATATCAATTCCCTCCCTACAGCACCCATTACCGCTTACTATGGGGGCAGAAGTCAAGTGGGTATTTAGGGTTTATTAGGGGAAATAACGCCTAGTTCTATGAGGATGTCTCTTTTAAGTTTACTAAGGGGGCGGTCATTATCTTTGTTTTCTAACAACTCGGTACCAAAAAGCATTCTATAAGCTTCTTCTTGGGATAAATTAAAATTTTTTCCAAGTCGACTAAGTAGTTGTTGTAAATATGCGTCTGAATATTTAGTTGCGAAAGTGTAAATTTCCTTGACTTCTAAAGGGATATGGTAATCATATATTTCTTTTAATTTAAAAACAGCTAAAAACTTTTTAATTTCAGTCTTGTATTTTGGATTTATATCTTTTATTTTGATTTTCTTTGGTATTCCCTGCCCATCTGGAATATAAGAAAATTTGAAAAAGGTGTCTTTATTTAAGTATGGATTGAAGTTCTCCGGTAGCTTTTCTCTGCCTTTACAATTGCTGTTACAAATATGGCAAGATGGAATTAAATTATAAAGAGATAATGCCAAAAAAGGGTATTTGCTTTTTGGCAGGTAATGATCGAATTCAGGCCTGACGATGCCTTTTTTACCTTTTGTAACCGTGAAAATATATTGTCTATTACAATAAACACAAGTATTAACGCCAATAAGTTTAGCTATTGCAAAGGAGGTCTTCTTGCTGTTTACAATTAATGTTTTATAGTTGAAGATCTTAGTTAAAAGTTTGTTCTTGTCAGGTACATTTTTTAATTTTTGATTTAATTCATCCTCTAAGCTTTTGAATGAACATGCTTTCACAAGTAGTATTTTCTTGACGAGATCTTTAGATAAATGGTTATTAGAATCATATTTAGCAGCTCTGTTTTTTACTTTATCAAACAGAATCTCTAGATATGCTGCCTCTTTGCTTTCTGTCGGATTAAGAGTCCACATTTGATTTCCTTTTCAAAGCTTTATCTATAGTCTGTAGTTCTCTTTCCAGGCGTTCTTTTCTTTTTTTAAGTATAGTTTTTTTATCATATCCAAAAATTTTTTCGTCAAGCATTATTAGTAATTTATCCTTAATAAGTGGCTCCCCTATTAGATTTATGGTTGTAGCTATTTCATCATATTCATCAGGGGTTGTCGTTCCGCATTTTACTTTCTTTATTTTTTCGATAATTTTCTCTATTTTTTGGGCGGCAAACTCGCCTAAGAATCCGCTATCCAGAAAGAAATTGTGTTTTAGCAGGTCACTAATATTGGCGCCAAAAGTCTTATAGTCCATTTTAGCTTCTTCTCCCTCTTTCAGGAACAAGATATTCTGTTCTGGGATATCCGACAGGATGAAAGGAGAGTGCGTTGCAATAATAATGTTAAACTTCCTTTTATTTGTTAATTTTAATCTTTTAAGCGTGTTAACCAGATTATTTATGAAAGTTCTTTGATACTCTGGGTGAAAACATAATTCAATTTCATCCAATACTATGTTTATATTTTGATAACTGATACGGTTTTTTATATCGGGCTTTATAGAGAGGATATTTTTTACATGGTACAGTATTGTTGAAATATTATAAATAAACTGTTTTTCACCAGAACTTAATTTGCTATAGGCAATTTTATTCCCTGAATTATTTGCCTTTTTTAAATATATTTCAAAATTATAGAATGAGGGCGGAAGGTTTTCCATTATTTCATACAGTTTTCTTGTTTTTATTCCTAGATCTGAGATATTAAATTCAGTGAAATTTTTGTTTCTTCCCGCTTTAACTTTTTCTATAAAATTCAAAGTTTGTTTTATTTTCAATGTTATATGTGTATTATCTTTGTTTATTTCTGATATAAGTTCTTCTATTCCTTTTTCATTTATAGTATCACAAACATTTTTATACTGTTGATAAAACGGGTAGATTTCTACGATTTTTTGAACTTTGTAAACTAAATATACATAGGACATAAAAAGAAAATCTTCTGCGCACGGAGTATCTACACTTAAAAATACTTTTTTTTGAGGTCTGTTTAGTATTTTTATAATATTCAGTGTCTCATTGGGGAAGAAAGCCCCTAAGGCAGCGGAGGCAAATAAATCAAATTTTAATTCATACTGCTGAGTAGAAGATGGCCTCTTTCCCTTGCTTTCTATACTTTTTGAACACGATAGTATTTTATCTACATTTAATTTGTATCTTATGTTATCTAGCAAATATCCTTCAATAATTTGTTTTTTGCTTTTCTGTGCTTCTATTAATAATGCCGAAAGGCGGCTTCTGGTTAGATTGTTCTCGGAAGCAATTTTTATTATACCTTTATCTCTAAATGGATTAATGACAATGGGCGTTTGATATCCGTCGTTTTTGTGAAAAATTTTATCTATCCACGCATCACCATCTCCATGATATCTTGGTTCTTTTGTATCTTGAATGTAGTCTTGGGAGATGAACGCGGAGAAAGAATAGTTTAAAACTATGGTATAAAAAATATTTTTGAAACTTTCATCTTTTCTATTTATAGGTGAGCTGCCTTGGTAAAATCCTATTTTCTTTCCATTGCAGTCTATAGTGTATGTTGTATTGTTCATTACAAAAAATAGTTTTGCTACCACATTCGGCACAAAAATCAGGCCTTTTTTGGGAACAAGCCTGTATTTATGTGCAAAATTATTTATAATGCGATAAATAATATCAAGTAACGAGGTTTTTCCACTACCGTTCATGCCAACTATGGCGCTGATTGTAATGTTGCTCCCGAAGAAGTTTCTATTGAGCGGAGTAATATCTTCGTTTAATTCTATTGTTTTTTCCTTATCGTTATACCTGTACTGGTTGTCGATAGGATAGTATCCAGGTTTTAAAATCTTTCTTATTTTTTCATCGCATAACTCATCAATATATATACCAACAATAGAAAAATTTCCTGTATTCATTATATATTCCCTCAATTATTTTATGAGTCATAAAATTTAAAACATAACTAATAAACCTTATTATATTATAAATCTATTTATGCTTCTGGCAAACTTATTAAATTATTATTCGTTATGATGGGATAATAAGCTTGGTTCCTTCTTGCCCTTTTCTTCTCCTTAATTTCTATTTGTGCTTTATAATTGTGGTCTGTACCAGATACGACATTCCTCTTTTCCTCCACGAGCCGCTTTTTTTATGAGTTTTGCGCGTTCTTTTTCGCTAAGTTTTAAACTGGACAAAGCCTTATCAAGCTGTCTTTGCTTTTTTTATCTCGAGAAAATTTATTATCTCTAAGTCTTTTCAAAAATTCCAAATTAGGGTATAATATTCTCTGCTATATGGGAAAGGAGGGCCTGCAGAAGTAATTGCAGGCAAAAATATAAGTAGGTTATGGCAGTAGTTCTTTCCATGGTCACGTCCATGTAAAAAAGTGCGTTAGAACTGCCAGTCGTCGCGGGCTCATACCGCGTCAACAAGTGTAACGGTTGGTAAATAATCTACAAGAGATGGTCCTAATAAGGTTTTTCTTTTCGGTAACTGCGAATTCCAGAAAACTTTAAAAGGTGCCAAGGTACTGGATAAAAGTCCTAGAATCCGAACGATTCTAAATTTTTATAACAGGAGGGCATCTTTATGCCCAAATTAAAAGATAGAACTACTCTTAAGGTAGTTTATTTACCCATAAGCGAAATACAAAAGTACTCCGGCAACGCAAAGTTGCACTCTGACAAGCAAGTAAGTCAGATAGTCAAATCTATAAAAAGATTTGATTTTATAAACCCTATCCTAATTGATGAGAAAAGCATCATCATCGCAGGCCACGGTAGATTGGAGGCTGCTATAGGTGCAGGTTTAGATAAAGTTCCCGTAATCCAAATAAAACATCTTACCGAAGCCGAAAAGAAAGCCTACAGGATAGCTGATAATAAATTAACCGAGCTTGGTGACTGGGATATAGGCAAACTCCAACTTGAATTTGAGGCCATTGAAAGCCTTAATGTAGATTTGGATTTTGAGATAACTGGGTTTAACTCCGGTGAACTTGATGTCCTGATGGATAATGCCTGCCCTAAAGCAGATCCCCAAAAGAATAGTATTCCGTTTATCCCAGACGATGAGATTGTTTCCAAAGAAGGTGATATTTGGGAGCTTGGCAAACACCGTATAATCTGCGGTAATTCATTGGTAAGGGATACTTTCTCAAATCTTATGCAAGGTAAAAAGGCGACAATGGTTTTTACCGACCCGCCATATAACCTAAGTACTGACGACATATGCGGCGGAGGAGCTATTAAGCATGAAGATTTCAAGTTTGCCCACGGCGAGATGTCGAGTACGGAGTTCCAACAGTTCCTTAAAAGCAGTTTTATGCTGCTTAAAGAATTTAGCACAAGCGGCTCTTTGCATTATCTCTGTATTGACTGGAAACACGTCAAAGAAATGAGCTATGCTGGCGCAGATGTTTATGCCGAATTAAAAAACATTTGCGTGTGGAACAAAACAAATGCCGGCATGGGCTCACTTTATCGGTCTAAGCATGAGTTCATCTTTGTTTATAAAAACGGTAAAGATAAGCATATAAACAATATCGAACTTGGTGTAAATGGCCGTTATCGCACGA
>CAZBCE010000020.1:0-20689 GCA_964490555.1 uncultured Elusimicrobium sp.
AATCCAGACGCAGGCCAAGCAGTTGGCCTGCTCTCCCCGCACTAATACAAATTAAAAACCCCCTTTCGGGGGTTTTAATCATCAAATCTATTGCGGGGGCTGGATTTGAACCAGCGATCTCAAGGTTATGGGCCTTGCGAGATACCGGGCTTCTCTACCCCGCAATATTATTGTACCATATCCGTCTGAAATTTGCAATTTTAAACGCAATATAAGCGCGTTTACCTCTTAGAAATTATTTTGAAAAAACGGGCGCGTTTTTTATTTTGATATACTTTATCTATGCACACAAGCAAGAAACCTGCCGTTTACATAATAGACGGGCTTAATTTTGTAAGAAGTTACCTTATCCGCGGCGCAAACCTTAACGAAGAAGCCCTTACGGCAGACCTTATCCTTTGGTTGGACGATCTTGGCATGGACGCGCTTGCAGGCTCCGACTTTCGCCTTATCCTTGACGGCAGCTTTAGAAATTTAGGACAAAAAGAAGCCGTAAATGTTTCCGTAAGATTCACCGAAGACCTTACCGCCGACGAAATAATTTACGAACAGGCCCTCTACCTCCATCAAAGCAACACGCGCGTAATTGTTGTATCTTCCGACTTAGAATTAACCTCTCACCTTAGAAGTCTTGGCATAAAAACAATGCATTGCTCCAAATTTTTTAATGATTTTTATCGTTAAACTTTGTAAAATATATAAACAGTTACGGGCTGGTGGCGGAATTGGTAGACGCGACAGACTTAAAATCTGTTAATCGCAAGATTGTGGGGGTTCGAGTCCCCCCCTGCCCACACTGTTTTTACGGAGTGGATGCTCCCTGAACGGAGGTTTTATGTTTGACGATATAAAAAGAACTTTTGGGGAGGTTTTCGGCTGGACTACAACCATCCTTCCTATGGGCAGAAGAGTTGCCGGACGTATATTTTTTCTTGCCGTAGTTTCTCTTGCTTTTCATTTCTACACGCACGCGTATTCCCAGATTGTTATCTTCTATCTTTATACCCTGTTGGCTGTTTTTGTGGCCTTTTTCTTTAGAGACCCGGTAAGAAACACCGTTTTTGCCGCTAACGAAATCGCCTGCCCCGCCGACGGTAAAATACTTTCAATCAAAACGGAAAAGGACCCTGATGTTCTTGTTATCCGCATTTTCCTTTCCGTCTTTAACGTACACATACAACGCGCCACAATAAGCGGCAAGGTGGAGGACGTTATTTACACAAAAGGCTCTTTCGCTTTTGCAAACAACCCCGACGCCGACAAGAACGAGCGCAACCTTATCAAATTTACCGACGGCGAAAAGTTTGCCCACATGGAACAAATAACCGGCGCAATCGCCCGCAGGATTGAAGCTTGGGTAAAACCCGGCGACACCGTTAAAGCGGGACAGAAAGCAGGCGTTATTTATTTCGGTTCTCAGGTAGCCGTTTATCTGCCTAAGGATAAAGTAACCATAACGGTAAAAGAAGGCCAAAGCGTGCAAGGCGCGCTTACTGTTTTAGGCTTTTGGAGATAAAAAAATGGATATTCAGAAAATAAAAAGAACCGGGCTTATTACCATTCCCTCTTTATTTACGATTGGCAATATTTGCTGCGGCTTCTTTTCTATACTTTCTTCTTTCGCAGGTAATTATTCCCGCGCGGGCTGGCTTATTTTTATAGCCATGCTTTTTGACGCATTAGACGGCAGAGTGGCAAGACTTTTAAAGGCGGAATCTTCCTTCGGCGTGGAGATGGATTCCCTTGCCGACGTAATTTCCTTCTGCGCCGCTCCCGCGTTCTTAATATACTTTATCGCTTTAAAGCAAAGCTCTGTTTTTGGCGCGCCCATCGCTTTTATGTATATGCTTTTCGGTGCGATAAGACTGGCAAAGTTTAACGTAATGGCGCACGAGGGTAAAGGCTCCAAGCAATATTTTTCAGGCTTGCCTACGCCCGCTGCGGCTGCCGTGTTAGTTTCCTTCGCGCTTTCTTATAATATCTTTGCATTTGACGCAAACGGCAGAATGCTGCCTTTTATGCACACTTACCTGCCGCATATCTACAATCTTATAGCGTTAATAACCGTCGGCCTTTCGCTGCTGATGGTTTCCAACATACCTTATGCGGCTTTTAAGGGCGGCAAAAACGGAGCGAAAAAAAGAATCTCGCTCTCTTCTCTGGTGCTTATAGTGATAGTTATAGGCCTGCTTGTAAGATACCCCCAGGACGTTGTTTTTATAATGTTCAGCACTTACGCTCTGGTCGGTATTTTTATGACGATGTTCAATGCCTTCAAAAATATGAAGAATAAGGAAATTTAATTTTTGTAAGTCTTATATATTTTTAAAGCAAGTTTATTAATAAAGCCATCACCCTCAGTTTCGGTGATGGCTTTTAAAGTTTGTTCGGCGGCGGCATTATCGTTTAAATTGGCCTGGGCCAAATATTTGGCAAACAAGGCAAGGCTGTCCTTGGGAACTTTCGCCAGATAGGCGTTTGCCGCGGCAAGGCCTTCTTTAGCTTTGTTTTTATCGCGCGCAAGCCAAAGGGCGCGGGTTAAAAAAACAACCTCATCATCGGGATTCTGCTTTAAAGCCGTATCTATTGCCAAAAAAGCATTTTGCTTATCGCCGCGCGCTTTATAAATTTTAGCCAGCAAAAAAGTTGTGCCCGCGTCGGCTTTAAGGGAAAGTGATTTTTGCGTAAGAGTAAGCGCGCCGTCGTAATCATTGGCGTGGAAGCGGCTTAAAGCATAGTCATAATAAACCTTGGGGTCTGCAGACTGCGTTTGGGCTATATATTCTTCAAAATATTTTGCGGCGCGGTCAAAAAAACCTTCGGAAAGATAACTTTCCGCAAGTCCTATCTTTGCGGCGGAAGTTTTGGGATTAAGCTCCAGAGTTTTTTTGTAAATTTCTATCGCCTTTTCCGTAAGCCCGCCTATAAAATAGACATCGCCCAAAGCCTGCATTAAATCCGCGTCCTTGGGGTAAAACTCAATGGCTTCGTTATACTTAAGCAAAGCCTTATCGTACTGCCCCATAGCTTTATAGGAATTGCCCAGCATAACATAAGCGTCTTTGGCGTTATGCTTGCCCGCGTTTTTTAAAAGGAACTCCTGCGTTATATCAACGGCGGCGCGGTAGTCGCCCAATTCGTACGCGGCGCGGGCGTCGGCAAGCATCTTCTTTTGCTGGCGGCTTTCATTAAAAAAGAAAGCGTGCGCAGGGCAGGCAAAAGAAAATAAAATGATAAATATTAATGTTCTATTTAAGTACATAAGCCACGCTGAATAAAAGTAAATTTTCCTTCATATCTTCAAGGGAATTATATGTTGTTTTTGCGCCTATCTCCACCGCCGTTACGGACTGCGAAGGGTCAAGAGAGTCAATATCTCCGACGCGCGATGCTATTAAAAAATTGGCGTTCTTTTCTGAATTCTGCGTTAAAAACGCTCCTCTCAAATCTCCCGTTCTCAAAATATAACCGAGAATTGTAGAGGGAACTTCTTTGGAATAATCTGGCAGGGCAAACAGCGCAAGCACCCAGTCCGCGCCCATATCTTTTACCACGTCCACGGGCATATAATCCACCACGCCGCCGTCAACAAGGTAACGCTGGCGGTACTGAACGGGCTCAAAAATACCGGGTAAATTCATACTGGCCCTTACACCCAAAGCAACGGGGCCGCTTGCAAAAACCACCTTTTCGCCCGTCTTAATATCCGCCGCAACGCAGGAAAACGGAGTCTTTAAATCTTCAAAATAAACGGAGCCGATTTTGTCGGAAATGAAATCTTCAAAATTTTGGGAAGAAAATAATTTATTGCCGAACAAATACCTTACCACGCCGAGCAGCGTTAAATCTTTTGACATATAAGAAAGACTGGGATTTGTGGCGACGGCGGTAAGTTTATCCTGCGGCACGCCTGCGGCAAACAGAGAGCCCACTATGCAGCCCATAGACGTACCCGACATATAATCTATCGGCAGGCCGCTTACTCTTAATACTTCCATTGCGCCTATGTGGGAAAATCCCCTCGTCCCGCCCGCGGAAAGCGTTACACCTATTTTAGGGCGTTCGTTTTTGGGCAGCGCGGTAAATTCCCCCCACAAAAATTCGCGCAAAACAGCGTCTTCCTGCTTGGGCGTAAGCGCGTGCAGGTTTGTAAGAGAGAATAAAAAGGCTGATAATAATATCGCTGTTTTTAACTTCATCAGGCGTTAACGGATGTCTTGTCCGACGGCAAGTTCAAGCTGGGCCACGGCGAGCATATGCTGCTTTATGCCTTCAAGATATCCTACCCCCGCTTTATAATAATATTCAAAGGCTTTAAGTTTTTCTTCTTTGCTTAATTGCTGCGATTCTATGCTGCCAAGTTCTTTGTTGATTGCGTCCCAGGTTTGTATTCTGGAGGATGTTTCCTTCTGCCAAAAAAGTAAATTATTATAGGCTTCCGTAACCTGCATACGAATGCCGTCTTCTATCGCGGCGCGCTTTAAAACCGTCTGGCGCTGCTCCGCGCGTTTCTGTTTTATCTGAGTGCCGTAATCATAGCCTATGGGCAACTTTAAGGCCAATGTTACCTGAAAATTCTCATCTTCCAAATTATCATTACCCAGCCTGTCGTAAGAAGCGCCCAGCATAACGTCGGGGTATCTTTTTGCGAGGGAAAGTTTTACGGCTATATTGTCCATTTCCAATTTATAAAGAGCGCTTTTAAGCTCGGGCCTGTATTCCATGGCCCAAAGCGTTACTTTGGCTAAATCAACGTCTATAGGTTTATATTCAAAGTCGCCGGAAACCAAAACTTTGCTGTTAAGTTCTTTATTTAAAGTTTTTAAAAGTTTAAGATGCGCGGCCGTAAGTTCTTCTTCCGCTATATTAGCCTCGCTGCGGAGAGCGGCAAGCTGCGCCTGCGCCAAAATGCGCTCCCACGGTTTTAATTTTGAAGTGGAGGAAATTTCCCCCGCGCGTTTAACAATATCGTCTATAAGGCTTTTTTTGCGCTGTAAAAACAGGTAGTTAAAAAATACTTCTTTAACCTGATAAATGGTGGAGGATTTTACGCCTTCATAGCGGCTCATCGCTTCTTTTAAAGCGGCGTTGGCAAGGCTTACCGTGCTGGAGGTGCGCCCGCCCGTATAAAGATACTGCATAGCCAAAACTCCGACGCCGTAAAATAAATCATTGCTGGTTTTAGGCTGCGGGTGAATAAGTCTTAAGCCCAAATTTTCGGGTAAAACAGTAGAATAATCCAAGTTATATGCAGTCGCGCCCGCGTTGACGCTTATCTGCGGCAGATATAAAAATTTAGCTTCTTTAAGGCGCTGTTCGGCTATAACCACATCCTGTTCGGTAAGAAGAAGGTCGTAATTATTTTCCAAAGCAAGCCTTATGGCGTTTTCAAGAGAGAGCGGGTCTTTTTCGTCGGCGGAATATTTTATTCTGTATTTCTGCGCGGGCAAAAGCGCGGCGCAAAACAGAACGAAGCACAAGAAAACAGAAAGCTTTTTAATCATTATGTTTTTCCCCTTTAGACGCTTTAATTTCATTCTGCACGGTATCCATCATGGTGTTAAAATCGTTTTCAAGTTCACGCATGGAATCGCCGTCTCTGAGTTTAACCCTTGTGGAAAAATCCCCTTTAGCCACGGCTTTGCAAGCCGTTTCAAACCTGTAAAGCGGCCCCGCCACTTTGTTGGAAATTACCGCCGTCAAAAGCGCCAATATAGCAAAACAAATAACAACTTTAATTATAAAAACGAACAACAGAGAAGAGCCTTCCTCAAAAAACACCTGAAGCAAAACAGGGTGATTTGCAAAAATATCTTCCAGGAGGGAGAGGAATTCGTAAGTAAGCAAAGTCATACCAAACAGGACGGAGAGCAGAACAAAAGCCACAAACTTAAGCTGCAGCCCCCTTTTGATAAAAATTATCTTTCTTTGAAATTTTGTCTTTGCATTATCAAACATCTTTTACTTTCCTCCGCACGGGGATTATCCCCTGCCGCCCTACAAATTACAAGTATATTTTACCTGCGCTATACGTTCCGCCTTGTGATTATAATCCCTTAAAGCCACATCTATGGAAAACACATCGGTAATATAAATTCTTACCCCGCTGTTAAGGCGGGAGCGATTTATAACCTGCAAGTCGTCCCACTCCGTCATAAACGAAACTATGTCCCTTACATTATACTGCGCGCCGATAAAGCCGGAGAGTTTATCAAACTCAAAATTATTTGCCGTAACGTTAATACCGGGATTTATTATAAGACCGGGCAAAAACATTTCTTTAGTGCCGACAAGATAAAACCCTTTGCCTACCTGGGTATATTTATCTGTATGGTGGTCGTAGTGAAAACCCTGATTGTCAAAGCCCATAGCAAGCGCGGGAACATATTCCCCACCGTCGTAAAACCTGAACTTTAACTGCAAAGAAGGCGTAAGCATTTTTACTTTTTCGTCATTAGTGCCTATAAGATGTTCAAAAGTAAAAGACGAACCTATGCTTAACCTGTCCAGAACGGTGAAATCAAAATAAGAAAGCACTCCGCCCTGCGTAAACATTCTGGTGGTTACGCCCAAGGTTCTCAGCGGGGATATCTCCGCCGTCGGAGTGTCTATAAAATAAGTATCACTTTTAACGGCAAAACTCTTGCAGGGCAACAGGGTTGCCAGCAAGGCCGCCAAAAGCAATACGGTTTTTTTTGTCATTTTTATTTAGTCCAAAAATATGCGCGGGTCTCTGACCTGCGGGTTTACAATAAGCCTTACGCTGTCCAGTCTGTATGTTTCTTTTGTGGCCATAAAATCGTTTTTGTCGTGCGGGAATTCCAGCATAACAAGGCCGTCGCCAAGCTTATCTAAATTATAAACAACGCCCTTGCGCCACATGTCAACGCGGGAGTTTTCGTCGTGAACTTTAGGGTCCCAGTGGTTAACTATAACAACCATACCTCTTTTAAGGTCAGACGCGGAAGCGGGAATGGTTTTAACTATTATATCTTTGGTTTTTATAAGCTGGCCTTCTTTGGGGCCGTTGGTAAATTCCGCCTCGTAAAAGCCTTTTGCGTCTGCATTGGAGATTTTTTTGCCCAAAGCGTAATAGGCGTAAAAAGTGCCTTCATACATAAACGGAACCATTACGGAGTATCTTATTTTTCTCTCGTATGTAGCGCGTTTGGACCTGTTGTAAGGTTCTTCCTCGGGGCCGTATTTTTGCGTTCTAAAACAGCCCGCAACTATAAAAGCGGCAAATAAAATAGTGAAAATTTTAAAAAAGTTCTTCATTTAACAACCTCCGTAAATATTCGCGCCGTTTATATCCTGCGCCACTATAAGCGGCAGACGGCTGACTTCTAATTTAAAAACAGCTTCCGCATCTAACTGCGGATAACAAACCGCTTGGCTGCTTTTTACGCACTTGGCAATTAAAGCGCCCAAACCGGAGTAGGCAAGCATATAAACAACGCGTCCGCGCATACTTTTAGCAACGCGTACGCTGCGCGCCCCTTTTCCTATAATACAAATTATACCCGTTTTTGTAATTATTTTCGGGGTAAATTTATCCATACGCGCGCTGGTTGTAGGCCCGCAGCTGCCGCAAACGCGGTTTGGCCTCGTCGGAGAGGGGCCCATATAATAAATAATTTGGTCTTTAAGGTCCAGCGGGAGGCTTTTTTCCTTAAGCATTTGTTGGTGGGCTTTATCGCGCATGGCGTAAATAACGCCGCTTAAAAGCACTTCCTCTCCTGCTTTAAGGGCGGATAAATCTTTAAGGGTGAGAGGCGTTTTAAGGTGTATCATAAAATTTTTGTTATGTGGCGGTTGCTGTGGCAGCCTATATTAACGGCAACGGGCAGCGAGGCCATATGGCAGGGTGCAAATTCTATATTTACCGCAAGCGCGGTTGTTTTGCCGCCAAGCCCTTGCGGGCCGATATTTAAGGCATTAACTTCCGCCAAAAGCTGTTGTTCCAAAGCGGCATATCTTTTATCTTTACTATTTTTGCCGATTGCGCGCGTCAAAGCTTTTTTGGCAAGCAGAGGGCATTGCTCAAAGTTTCCGCCGATGCCGACGCCTATTACAAGCGGAGGGCAGGCTTTTGCGCCTGCGGATTTAACCGTGTTTAAAATAAATTTTTTAATTTCCGCAATCTCCGCGCAAGGCGCAAACATCTTTAGCGCGCTCATATTTTCCGCGCCCGCACCCTTTAACAAAAGCGTAAGTTTTAATTTATCGCCTTTACAAAAAGTTATATGCGTAATTGCGGGGGTATTATCTTTTGTGTTAACGCGGGTAAAAAGCGGGTCCGAAACTATAGATTTTCTAAGATAGCCTTCCCCGTAACCCAGCTTTACGCCAAGCTGTAAAGCTTCTTCCAAATTACCGTCAATAAAAAGTTTCTCGCCGACTTCCGCGAATATAACCGCCGTTCCCGTATCTTGGCAAAGCGGAATTAATTCTTTTTTTGCTATTTCCGCATTTTTAACGCAAAGTTTTAATATTTTAGCGGGAAGGCCTGTTTCTTTTTTTGCGGATTTTTTTATGGCGGAAAGAATATCCGTCGGCAAATTATGCGCCGCAAAAATACACATTTCTTTTACGGTTTTTGTTATTTCAGCGGAGGATAATGTTTTCATAATTCTTTTAAAATTTCCTCCAAAGTTTCTGTAAGAACTTCCTGCGGCGGTGTTTTTATAAAGCCGCTTTGCGTTAACTGTTCCGTCAAAGCCTGCGCGGCAAGAATATCCTGTTTGGTTTTATTATAAACCTCTTCGTCGGATATTTCTATCTGCGCCAAGCCCTCTTCCCGCGCGGCGCGAGCCACGGCGGCGGCCTGTAAGGCATAAACTTCTATCTCGGTCATTAAGGGTAAAATTCTGTTAACGCTTAAACCAGTGTCGCGCGTATACTGCGCTATCGCGCGCGCGGCGGCAAGCGCCATATTATCGCTGATGGTTTTGGCGCGGCATAAAAGTACGCCCTTTAAAATACCGGGGAAACAAAGGGAATTATTTACCTGATTTTCAAAATCGCCCCTGCCCGTTGCAGTTATAAACGCGCCCGCTTCTTTTGCCTGTTGCGGATATATTTCAGGCACGGGATTGGCGCAGGCAAATACTATGGCTTTATCCGCCATAAGTTTTATCCATTCGGATTTGATTGTGTTCGGCCCCTGCTTGGAAAGCGCGATAAGCGCGTCCGCGCCGTTAAAAGCCTGCTCTTCCGTCATAAAATGCTGCGGATTTGTTATCTGGCAAAGAGCCCACTGTTTATAAAAATCTTTATTTTCTTCAATATCTTTTCTGGCAGAATGCAAAGCGCCTTTATGGTCAAACAAAATAATATTGGCGGGATTAGCGCCAAGCTTTATAATAAAACCAGCGACGGTGCTGTTTGCCGCGCCCGCGCCGTATAAAACAATTTTTGCATTTTCTATTTTCTTCCCCGCCAAAAATAATGCGTTTAAAAGCGCGGCGGCCGTAACGCAGGCTGTGCCTTGCGCGTCGTCGTGCCAAACGGGAATATCGCACTCTTTGCGCAAAGTATCCAACACTTTATAGCAGTTGGGTTGGCTTATGTCTTCCAAATTAATTGCGCCGTAAGAAGGGCTTATCATTTTTACAAAATCTATTATTTTTTGCGCGCTCGGCTTGCCGTCATTATCTTTACTATTTATGCAAACGGCATCGGCGTCTATGCCGCCCAGATACTTCATCAAAAGAGCCTTGCCTTCCATAACGCCAAGCCCGCCTGACGGCGTACAATCTCCGTCGCCAAGCACGCGCGTGCCGTCACTTATAACGGCGACTCTTGCGGCCCTGTTTGTTAAATCAAAAGAAGTTAAATTATTATCCCTTATTGTTGTGGAAACAGCGGAAACGCCAGGGGTATACCAAACATTAAACCACTCCTCGCTAAAGACGGGTGCGTTAGGCATAACTGCCGTTTTGCCGCCGTAAAAACGGTGCATTTTAAGTGAGAGTTTTTTAAAGAAAAGAGTTTTTGCCTTAACTCTGTCATCAGCGCTGAGATGTTTTGGCAAAAACTCTTCTAAATTATTAAGACTTAAATTAATTTTCATTTTTTATACGGCTTAAATTATTTTCCGTTTACTTTTTCAACAGCCTCTTTAGTTTTAGTTACAACTTCCGTTTTATTATTTGAGGTTCTTTTATTCGCTTCCTCTTCTTTCTTTTGGTTAGAAAGGATAAGTTCGGAAACCGCGTCCTTTAAAGAATTAAGACCCGAGATTTTCTTAAATTGCTCCCCTTTGACAGATACGGTATTGCGAGGTTGTCTAGCCTTAACATCTTCCGAAGTTGCCAAGTTTATAACATCTTTAGAAGAAGCCATTTCCCAATATTTGGCATTATTGACAAGAACTATTCCGGGCATATTTTTAGGATCAATTTCTTTGCCTGTATTATATATTTCCCCGCCCATTCCACCTACGATGGAGGGCATACCGGCGAGATAGCTTTCTGTATATACCGCTCTTTTCCCGTCCTTTGTTACACCTGCTTCTACAAGAAGTTTAAATTTTTTAACATCCTCCGGAAACTGAGGCAAATCATGCGGACAAGAAGGATTTACAATGTCGGCTTCAGATGATGCTTCATCCTTAATTTCATTTGCAGGAGGAGTCTGCTCTTCTTGTGGCTTTTCCTCCTTTTTCTTTTCGGCATCCGCTTTATTTAACGGCTGCGAAGTTGTGGCCTCTTCTTTCTTTGCAGGAGTAATTACAGGAGTAAATGCAGGAGTAGTTATCGGAAGTGCACAAGTCGTAACATTAGGGTCTATTTGGGGCCAATCGTTTAAGTTAAATATGGCTGGTGTAGGATGCGGATGTCCTCCCGGATTTTCAGTATTACCGGGATTATTAGGCGTGTTAGGATTATTGGGATTAGCGGGATTATTTGGCTGCACATTGGGTTTTTGCGGCTGATTAGGAGCAGCAGGATTAGACGGTTTTTGCGCACCCGCCTGCCCGTTTGAAACTACCGTAAAACTTTTTGACACTCCGCCTTCGGGGGCAACTTTTTCAACCTTGCCTTCCACATTTTGCGCGGCAACTTCAAAATTACTCATGCTTATGCCGCCTGAAGACGAATCTGCTTCTTTGGCGGAAACTCCGCCGCTGCCAAAACCGCCCGACAAACTGCCGCTTGAAACCGAGGACGGCCTGCTGCTGCCTTTAGATGCGATGCCGATATATTTACTTTCCGCTTTGGCGGAGGCTTTCCTGCCGTCCTGCGAATCGGAAGCAGAAGCATAAACCGCTCTTTTAGACGAGGGCGCGGAGACAAAAACATCGTCCGCCTCAACAGCATCTTTGGGGGCTGTTGCAGTATCAACGCGGTTCATAACATTGGAATAAACTTCTTTAGCTTTTATTCTGGCTTCGTAGGAATCAACAGCGGAACTTTCATACAAACCCTTTACGGGGGCGTTATCGTGAATCTTTTGCTTTGTTCCCGTTGCCGCGGGAATGGCGCCGTAGTCAGCGGGGGCGTCTTTTGCTTCCACATCGGTAAAATATTCTTTTACATAGGCTTCATCTTCCGCAGAGGCAGCCCTGCCGTAAGAGGAGCGTACACCGTCGCCAAAAGAATCTGCGGAGGCATACACCATACCATTTTGTTCCTGTTGGATTTCTTGGCTTATTTTTTGTTTTTCTTCTTTTGAATTAACGTAAAATCTTTTAAATCTGCCCGCGTATTTTGAAAGTACATTTTCCGAGCGGAAAGGCAAAGCCTTTTGCACAACAGGCAGCATCGCTTCCTGCCCCTGCGCGCTGTCGGCAGAAACGGCAGAAGAAGATTTGGAGGCAGGCAGCTCCGAGTCCTCGCCGTCAAAAATTACCGGCAGGGCAAGAAATACTATAAACCCGCCTAAAATTATTTTAAATAGATGCCTTTTCATAAAACACTCCGTTTTTAGCCCCTTTATTAAATTTTTATATATTTGCGGGCCTATTGCAAGGGTCTTTTACTTTTTCTTTGCAGGTGTTCCCTTTTTTACAGGCTGCTCAACCATACCGGGCATATAGGGCGGTTTAAAATTTTGAGAGCCCTGTTGGGTAAAAGAACCTTTCCACAGAAAATTGTTAACAAAAGGATTCTTAGAATTTCCATTCAGATATTCCGATTTCAAAGGGCCTTTAGACGGCATGGTAGCGGCTTTCTTACCTGTACCTGTAGCATTAACGCCTTTGGGTTTATCTTTAATCCCTTGTTTTGTTTGGGTAATAAGCTTTTTGGCCTCTTCAAGAGACGCCCTTTGAGAATCTTTTGCAGTTCTGTCTACTTCTTCCATAACTTTGGTTCTGATAACCCCAGAGTTCTTTTTGATAATATCGGGGGCAAAAGAAGATAAATCTTCGTTAGGTATATAGGCCACTGTATTGGCGCCTAATGCTTTCAGTTTTTCTTCTGCAGAAGGGGTTGTAACTATTGTCACCGTACCACTGTCTTTAAGGTGCGCGGCAAATTCTTCTACAGGCAAAGAAATATATGCCTTTTCCGGGTCCTGCTTTGCTTTTGCTTCTATCCAATCGGAAGGAGGCGTGGAATACATATAAAAGAACGCTTTGGGAGAAGCTATCACCACTCTGCCGTCATCTCTTGCACCCAATAAAAAGGTTGAGGTGGTTTTTAGGGATTTTAAATTAGGGTCTTTTGATATTACCTCTCTAAGCGTCTTAGAAAACACTTTGCGGTTTTCATCAAGGCTTTTATACTCTTCTTCTATTGCGGCAATCCTGTCGTCTTTTACATCAGCCGCCTTTAAAACATCCCTAAGGCCTGTATCAACAAAAAAGGTATCGGTAAAACTCTTCCTTTCGGCCATCTTTTTGCCTGGTTCATTTACGGGCACACCGATATGGTCAAAGAACATATTGTCGCCGTATTCTCTTTTAAGGCTGTGTATGGCATGGTTAAGAGGCTCGCTCCTTTGTCCTGACAGCACTTTAAATACCTCATCGCTTTTTATCTGCTTTTTTATATTGCCAAGAAAGTCCGGCTCTTTCCCGCGCAAGCTGCGTGTCATATTGGTTTCTCTGAACATTGCCGTGTTAAAGTCGTCTTCTTTCACGCCGAATTTTTCAACCAACTCTCTTGCAAAAGCTCTGTCTATTATTAAAGCCTTATCTTTAAACAATTTCCCGTCATACGACGGACTTGTTCTTTTACCTTGGGAAGGTTCCACATATCTGGACTCAAAAAATCTTCCCGCAGCACTAAGCAACTGCCATTTATTTTTTTCAAATTCTTCTTTTTCCTTTTGCTCCTGCGCGGTTTCTTCTTTGGCTGTTTCGGTTTTATTATTGTTCAATTTTGCGGTAAGACTTGCAAACTTGCCGCTTAAGCTGCCGTCATCGGCGGAAAAAGCGCCAAACCCCTGGTTTGCAACGCTGCCGGCAGAACCGCCCGAAGAAGAATAGGACCCGCCTTCTTTGGAAGCAATTTTTGCGCCTGAGTATCTGCCCGAAGAAGCTAAAAGCTGACTCTGCGGGGTACCGTCCGCACCCATTGTCGCGCCGCCCATATATCTGTCGTAATCCTGGTCGGACACATATTGAACTTTAAGCGAACCGTCCGCATTTTGCACATAAACTGGTTTCATACCCTGCGCCGAAGCGGATGCCGTATGATATTTGGAAATTGCGCTCTCTATTGACTGTTTTAATTCTTCAGAGGGATATTCCCCGTTGCTGTAATACTGGCCGTTGTAAGTATATCCGTTGGCGTCAGGTTCTACCAAGGTACCGTCCGCAGCGGCAAAAAACACGGGCGCAGCATGTGCGCCGCCTTCCTGCCCGAAAGAAACCTCGGGAGAATCTTCCGCAGAAGCTGTTAAGGGGAAAACTTCCCTGTCAGCCGAAAACGCAACATTGCCGCCTGCGGCCGTCGGAGTTTTTTTACCGAAACCGTAAAAGTTGGAAAGTTTTTTAAAGAATTTAGACAAAGGATTATCGCTAAAAACAACAGGCAGAGCGGCAGCCTGCGACTCTTCCGCGGAAGCTTCGGCAGAAAGTTTTTTATCTATTATCGCAGCGTCTTCCGGGAAAACGGCGGGAAGCACCAAAAACGCCCCTGCCAATAACGCTCCGACCCATACAAAATTTTTAAAATATGATTTGCTTTTTTTCATAACGGCTCCCTTGTCCCAAAACAAAATAAAAAATACTTTAACGCTTTAATTTATCCCTTTTTAAGGGCAAAGCCCGCATAGCAACAGCTTCTACGCGGGACTTACCGGAATTGTTAAAGCTAAATCTGTATAGCTTAGCCTGCTAAAGGACGGAAATTATATTTATTCTGCAACATATTCAGTTTTTCTTTAATATCCTGTCCGCGCAATTGCTTTTTAAGGGCTTCTTTCTTTTCTCTTATCATGTTTTCGGAATAGCCCATAGCTTTATTCCAGGCGTCCACTACCATTTTTACAATCTCGGCATTGTCTCCCTTTGAAGTGTCCATTCTTTCGGCATAATATTTTGCATCTCTGCCCGAACTGTTCTTTACCGTAGGGTCTGCCTTATAGTGCAATAACCATATTACCATTTCTTTATTTGAGTTCTTTAAGGCAAACATAAGAGCATTATATTCCGACGGGCGGCTGGGATGTCCGAATCTGTCAACCGTTTCGCCGCAATCCCTGTATTTCAAAAAGTATTTAACGGTGTTTGTTCTGTTAAGTTTAGCGGCAAGCTGCACATTATAAAGGTCCGATTCTCCAATCCAGTATTTGCCGCACGGGCCGGGGTCGGCTTCGCAACAGGCGTGAAGCTGGTCTATATATTGTTCCGATATACCCGCAATTATGCTTCCTTCTATATTATATTTTACTTTTGAGCCGTCTTTAAGTTCCCACATACAGTAAGCTGCAAAAGACCAGGTGGCGGCAAACAATCCCGCTAAAGTCAAAAGCGATATAATAAAACTCTTTTTAAACGTCATAAATATAAAAACCTCCGCTATAAAACTGCTATGTTAAAAAGATAATAAAAACATAATATGTTTACAAGGGCTTAATGGCCTATTTATACATAGGTCTTTAGGGCTAAGGCTTAGACTGTGAAATCTCCTCGCCGAATTGCCTGACATCTTTTTTAACGCGCTTAGTTTCTTCCTTATTAGCTTCTTTTAAAACGTCTTTTGAGGCTTTCCCGTTTGCAGTTTTCTCCATAGCCTCAACTTGAGCCTGTATCTTGGTGCCGAAAGCGATATTATCCTCGGGAGTAATCATCATAGAGTGCGGGACCAAATTAACGCTCTTAACGCCTTCAATATCGGATTCGTTCTTATACACATAAATTGTATTTGCATCCGCCTTTGGAGTATGGTTATTGCCCGTTATATAGTTTGCCATTTGCTGGAAGTAGTTCTTTTGGGAACCCGTACCCGCCCCGTCTAAAACAATAACCTTAACCGGTATTTTTTTAGACTTAATATATGTAGAAACTTCATTATTGGCCGTATCGCTTTCTTTCCAAATTCCTGGGTCGGAATAAGATTTGTTGTCCTTATTTTTCTTTGCATTGGCAAGAGCGACCTTGTTCTCTTCCCAGAAAGCCAAAGAAAAATCTTTTTTAGGCACGTCCGTAGGGAATATCCACGGGTTTGGTATGCTTTCTTTTGAGCCTGAGGGCAAACTTTCAAAAACAACATTTTCCCCTAACAATTGCTTCGTCATAGACTTTAGCAGGTCTTTATCTTTGGGTATAACGCCCGAGCCGCTGTTCAAACTGATATCAACTTCAATTTTGTTAGAGTCAGCTTTAGGAGTGCTTTTTACCTCAGGAGCGGCAGCAGGAGTTTCCGTCAGGGAAAGGCTGACCTTGCTTTTTTCGGATTTAGAAACCTTGGTATATTCCGTTTCTTTGGCGGCGGAAGCCTGTGTGCCGCTTTCAAACATAGATTCTCCCTGTAAGAGAGCAGGGGAAATAGCTGCGGATAGGGCGACATTAGCCGACGGTGCGGAAGAGGGGGCTTCATAATATGTATATTGTTCTTCAAAAGCATTGGCTTGCTGTACATTTTTGACGGCAAGCGCCTGCGATTGAACATTATTATAGGCCTCTTCTATATCAACCGCGCCCGTAAAATCGCCAAAAGAGCCGCGCGCGCCGGAACCCTTGCGGGAAACTTTGCGTGAGCCGCCGCCGCTGCCGCTTAAACTGAATCCGCTTGATATTTTGCGGGTAGAAGCTACGCCGCCGCTTCTCTTGCTGCCCTTATAAGAGCCGCCCGAAGATTTTGAGGACGCCGTTAAAGAAGCATACGGATTTGCGCCGCCGCCCGGATTATAAGCCTCCGAAGACACTCTTGCGTTGGAAACCGTTTTGCCTGAAGGATATTTTAAAACCCCGCCTTTTGCCAGCAAAGAACTGACGGCAACAGGTCCTTTGCCCGTAATGGCATAATCTTTACCGTAAAGGTCTTTTACAACTTCGTATTCTTTGCCGCCTATTGAAAGTCTGGGTTTTGCGGAGGCCCGCGCCGCCGCTGCGGAAAAGGACATTTTAGAGGAAGCGGACCCTGTATCAAAAGAACTGCCGCCCGCTTCGGCTCCCGCTGAGGAGGAGTCTGCCGAGGCTGCGGCTTTATCAAAAGAATTTTGCGCGCCGGCTTGCCCGTCTTTCTTGTCCGCGGCTGCGCCGTCGGCCTCTGTTTTCAATTTTTCCAAGGCTTGGTCTAAGGCAGACTTTTTGGTTTTCTTAAAACCGTAAAAATTACCTATTCTTTCGTAAACTCCCGTTATAAATTTTTTGGATTTTACGGGCTGCGCAGAATCTTCCGCATTGCCTTTATCGTTTACGGGCACTCTTTCGGGGAACATAAACGGCATTGCTAAAAATATGACGGCTATCACCAAAGCGGCTCTAAATCCGTTCTTATCTAAGAAATTCATTGACAAACCTCCTATCACCGGTCAAAAAAAATTTTACTGGGTCACGGCGCACTTAAGACTGCTTAAATTGTTTATATCCTTATCTTTAATTATGGACAACTTTTTGCAAATTTGCAACCCCCGCCGCGCTAAAAAAGAAACGCGCGGGCGTTTAAACCCGCGCGTACTATTGTAAAAACTTTGTTTTTTACAGAATTATCATATCTTCCAGTTCCGCGCCGTTTGATATAAGTTTAAGCTGCGGATAGGGATATGTTTGCGCGGCAAGAGCCTGCAAATGGTCCAAAAACTTTTTGGCGTCGGGCGTAAAATCAGCATAGGTTTTTATTGCGTCCGCGTCATTGCCGTCAAAAAGGTCTATGTGCGTTACGGCTAATTTAGTAGCAGTATTTATCATAATCGCTTTTTTGGCGGAAGAATCTTCAAAGCGGCCTATTCTTCTTAAGCGTTTGCTTACGCTGCCGATTTCGCAGCCTTTGCCGTGGTAAAGTTCCAATTCTTTTTCGTCTAAAATTTCAAAATCCAAAGGACCGGGGCCCACGCGGCTTACATAAGGTTTAAAAATAACCCAGCAGTCGCGCACGGCTTTGGGGCCTAAGCCCGCTTCTCCCAAAAAGGTGGAGGCGGTTGTATCTCTGGAGGTTACAAAAGGATATTCCCCGTGCATAAGAGAAAGTTTTATACCCTGCGTGCCTTCAACCAATACATCCTGGTCTTTGGCTAAGGCTTTATTTAAAAGTTCGGGAACATCTTTAATAAATTCTTTAAGCAAAGGTTCGTCTTTTGCAAATTTCATCGGGCGTCTTTCTATCCTTTCCTTTACGGCCTGCCCCAAGCCCGTGCCTACGCTGCCGACTGCGGACATAAAATGAGCGTCGCCCTTTTCCGCATCGGTGTGTTTGTCTTCTATAAGAACAGCCATAGGGTCTATTATAAGACGGTCCCTTGTGCCCGTAAGTTCAACTTCTTTTAAAAGCCAGTCGGTTTTTGTATATGCGCCCGCGCCCAAAACAAGTTTGGTATTGGGGTTTAAAAAGCCCGAGGGTATGTTTTTAAGAGTATATTTATTGCCTTTATGCAAAACCGTATGCCCCGCATTAGGACCGCCGATACGCACGCAATAGCTGTAATTGCCTTTATAGGAAAGATAGGCGGAAATTTTACCCTTGCCTTCGTCCCCTGCCTGACCGCCCGATACTATATCAATCATTTTAAACCTTCCTTGCCGTCTTTGCGGCTGTTCCTGTGTATTTTAATAAATCCTGTTTATATAACAGGGTTTTGAGCTGCGGGGAAGCTTTAAGGCTGTCTATAAAAGCTTTAATATCTTCCGCAGAAAGCGCTTTACCGCGCGTGAAATTTTTAAGTTGTTCGTAGCCGTCTTTAACGCCGTGAGCGCGCAAAATTGTTTGAAGAGCCTCGGCGATAACCTCGGGGTGGGCAAGCAGCATTTGGCGGCAAGCGGCGGCGTCAACCTGACTCTTATTTAAACCTTTTATAAGGGAGCGGTAAGCGACTTCGGAATATCCGAAAGCCGTACCTATATTACGCAAAACTGTGGAGTCGGATAAATCCCTCTGCAAGCGGGAAACAGGCAGTTTTTGGCTGAAAAACCCAAGCAAAGCATTTGCCAAACCAAAATTACCTTCCGCGTTTTCAAAATCTATCGGGTTTATTTTTTGCGGCATTGTGGAAGAACCAACTTCCCCCTCTGCGGCTTTTTGCTTTATAAGCCCGTCGCTTATATACCGCCACATATCTTGGCTTAAATCAGTAAGAATAATATTTATGCGTCTTATATTATCAAACAGTTCGGCAAGAGTATCGTGCGGGTCGTTTTGGTCGGTAACTTCAAATAAAATTATTTTTGTTTTATGCCCTTTATTAAAGGAGGCCACAAAATCTTTTGCAAACTTGGGCCAATTTACCTGCGGGAATGCCGCCGTATGCGCGTTAAAATTGCCAACCGCGCCGCCCAGTTTGCAGGAAATCTCCTGCTTTTTAAGCTGCACTATCTGGCGGGCAAGGCGGTAGTGAAAAACTTTAAATTCTTTGCCGAATGTCGTCGGCACGGCAGGCTGCCCGTGAGTGCGGGCAAGCATAACGGTATCCGCGTTTGCTTTGGCGGCCTTAAGTAAAATCTTTTGTATTTCCTCAAGCGATGGAAGCAAAACCTGCTCCACGGCGTCGCGCGCCATTAAGGCATAGGAAATGCTGTTAATATCTTCCGAAGTTAAGGCAAAATGCAGCCACTGCGTTCTGTCTTTTAAGGTTGTCTTTTCAAATTTTTCTTTTAAATAATATTCCACGGCTTTGACATCATGGTTAGTGGCTTGTATGGTTTTATGCCCGCCGAGTTCTATATTTTTTACCGTCTTAATATCTTCTGCGGATATGACGGAAGAAACATCGCTTATAAAAGCCTGTTCCCTTGCGCTCAGGCGCAGTAAACCAAGGCGTGATAATGCAACAAAGTAAGCGCATTCGGTTTTTATTCTGCGGCGGAGCAGGGCCTCATCTCCCATAAGTGAAGCAAGTTTTGCAACTTTGGCAGAGTATCTGCCATCAAGCGGAGTTAAAGTGGACATACCTTAGTTATTATACAAAAAACGCCCGTAAAAATTACTTTAATGCAAACTTAGGTCTTATGACCCAGTTTTGTATGGGAAAAAGGACTCTTTCGCTAATGCCGCAAGCACTGCTAATATATAAGGAAGGAGAAACAAACTATGAAAAATTTTTTAAATCTTATTCTCGCTTTTATTTTTTTATCCGCTTCAAACGCGCCTGTTTTTGCACAGGCGGTTTTAAGAACAAATAATACAAATAATTTTAACCTTAATTCCTCCGTTGATTTCTTAAATAAAATTGCGAAGGACGCGCAGAAAAATCAAAATCCTTTTGACAGACTTCCGCCGATATTTGACACACAATATCCGCAGGCCGTTATAGCAAGAGCAATGCGTGTATACAATGCCACCGTAGAAGATTACAGAAATCACCCTGCGGCAAAATTCAGTCCTAATGAAGTGTTGGAAAATATGAAGTACGAAACAAAAAAAATGGCATACCTGCTTGCCAAAAATCCGCGCTATCAAAAGGAAGTAAGAAAGCAGCAGTGGATGGACACGGGCATGGCCTGCGTTAACGGTATTGCAATGGGCGCGCTGATTGTTTTATGCGCTCCTGCGGCGGGCCTTTACGGCGGAGCAAGCGCGGGAGCATGGTTCGGCGCAGCGACAACAACAACCCTTGCGGCCTCTTACACAACGGTAAGCCTTGGCAGAACAATTTTTGTTGTGGCTATGTTTGAAATGTTTACTATTTTAGGCCAAGACCTTATGGACAGGGTTTACGCCAACCTTACAAAACGCCTGCTTAAATACAGATATTTAGAAAATAATGCCAACGGCCACGCAGTCGTCAACAGCGCCGCGGAAGGCTCTATTTTAAACGAAAACGTAACTCAGATTATGAACGGCGGCGCGTGCGTCAATAATCAAAAAGACAACGGGACCCCGCATTTTTCCAACCGCTGGGTAGACAGAGAAGCGCAGAAAGAAGCTCTTATCCGCCTTGCGGGATTACAGGCAATTAACGCCAACCTGCAATACTCCTCAGAAAAAACAAAATATGACATGGCACTCTTGGATATTTTAAGTTTATTTACCGACGCGCCCGTGCAGTTTGACGAAAAGGTTTTTACAAGAGAAGTTGTGGCTGAAGGACAAATAAAAGTTGTTAAAAACAGCGATACGGTTGATATTAATCCAGGCCG
>CAZBCE010000021.1:0-20529 GCA_964490555.1 uncultured Elusimicrobium sp.
GGTCTCAAAAACCATTGTTCGCAAGGACGTGAGGGTTCGAGTCCCTCTCTCGGTAAAATATAAAACCCCCAAACGGGGGTTTTTTATTTTACCGGAAAGAGAGCAGGCCAACTGCTTGGCCTGCGTAGGGACTTGAAAGGCGGAGCGATGTTTTTGTTTGAGGCGTGTGCCGCTTGGCGGCGAACGGCGAAAGGCAAAAACCGCGAGCCCGGCCTGCAGAAAAATGCCGTCAGGCATTTTATCGGAAGGCGAGCCTCTCTCGGGGCTTTAAAAAGCAAAAACTAAAAAGGTGTTAAATTTTAAAACAAATTTTAGCACTATTACTATGACAAACCTCTCTACGCATCCTTTTCCTGTTCATTTTTATATAATGGGGCATGGAATATTTAAAATTTTTATCCCGCGATGATTTTAGGAATTGGCTGCAAGAGAATGCCCTTTCAGATAAAGGCGTATGGCTTGTATTCGCTAAAACCTCCGCACAAAAAACTATCAGCGCAAATGACGCGCTTGAAGAAGCCCTGTGCTTTGGTTGGATTGACGGCCAAATACGCCGCATTGACGATAAAAACTATATAAAATACTTTGCCCAACGCCGCAGGGATAGCAAATGGTCTGCAAAAAATAAGACTATTGCCGAAGAACTTAAAAAGCAAGGGCTGATGACCGAATACGGCAAGGCAAAAATGGACGAGGCAAAAAAAGACGGCCGCTGGAATGCCCCCAATGCTCCCCAAATTACCGAAGAGCAAATAGCATCATTAATTGACTTATTAAAATCGCAAAAAACCGCCTGTAAAAACCTGCTGGCTATGCCTCCCTCAGTAAAGAAAACATATGCACGAGCATATTTTGACGCTAAAACACCTGAAGGCCGCAATAAACGTCTGTCTTGGATTATTGACAGGCTGAATAAAAATTTAAAGCCTATGTAAAGCTAAAACCTCCTTAAGCGGAGGTTTTTTGCAAAAAAACAGCCGCAATGGCACAATTTTGCCTGACTTTTCTATTACGCAAAGACAAAAATATAAAGAAAAACGCAAATTATAATTAAAATAAAAAATATTTTTCTTATTAATTAATTTTTCCGCAAAACAAGCTTTCCCCGTCCAAAGAAACCCGATTAATTATATTGAAAATTTTGCCATTTTATATACTTTGCTTGACATTTAAGGATTATATCTTTACACTGTAAATATAAGAATTAAGGAGATCCCATGTACAACAAGAATGGTTTCACTATGATGGAATTATTAGTAACTGTGTTGCTTATAGGTATATTAGCCGCAATGGCTATGCCGCAATACATGAAAGTTGTAGAGAAACAAAAAGGAACAGAAGCTGCAAATATTTTGGCAGTTATCGGAAAATCGCAGGAACGATACTTTGCCGTAAACGAAAAGTACGCATCCGACTTTTCCGATTTAGACGCTGATTTAATAGATTTCGGCACAAAAACAGCTGCAAAAGGCACTTCTTACAATACAAAATACTTTGTATTCCTATTAGACGGAACAGAAGATAAAATAAGTAAAGTTAAAGCCACAAGGCGCGGTAATGAATCCTATATATTGGAAAGAAATTACACTAGCGGCAAACTTTGCTGTAAAAACGATAATACGGCAGACGGGGATATATGCGATGTTCTTGATTTGTCTGATAATACCTGCGACGGGACGACTGAAGACCCTTCAAACCCGCCTCAACCGCCTGTTTCCACCTGCAGCGGCACCCAGCCTGCAGCCAGCCAAGCCTGCGCCAGCGGTTGCGGTACGCAGACAAGAACCGTAACCTGCAACAACGGCACTTGGACAACAGGTTCTTGGACAGGCACCTGCACCAGCCCTACGCAGACCCAGCCTACATCGCAAGCTTGCGGTACAAACGGTACGCAAACCAGAACATGCACCCCCAGCTGTAACGGCGGAACCTGTGGAGCATGGACTACCTGCTTGGCGACAACTTGCTCTGGAACCCAGCCTGTAGCGACCCAAGCCTGCGGTAACTGCAATACTGGAACGCAAACCAGAACCGTAACCTGCGACACAACCAATGGCTCTTGGGTACCAGGAGAGTGGGGCCAATGCTCCGGTGGGGGAGTGTGTTCCCCCGGCGCAACAAGACCCTGCGGAGCAAGCACTACCGTAAACCAAGTTTGCGGAAACAACTGCACTTGGAATACCTGCTGCGACAAGTCCGCTGCCGTATGCGCGCAGAGCGGACAAGTGTTTCAGGAGTCAAACTGCAGTTGCGTTTCCTGCCCGCCAACCAATCCAGCAAAGCCTAATGTCCGTAGTTCTGATGGAACAGCTGCTGGTTGTCAAGCTTCCTGCAAAATGTCTTCCGGTGAGTGGAAAACCTGGAGTCAGACCGGATACACAAACGGACAACTAAGGCCGTTCTCAGATGCAGGCACATGGTGCCAGTACAACTATACTATTACAGCAGGCACTTGCCAGGTTATAGACCCCAACATATTCTATACATATAATTATGGACGTGAATGCACCTCAACATCTTGCGGCTGTGCGTATGGTTGTTCGCGGCCTAATTCTGGCGGTTACGCCGGATATACATACCCACATCTTGATGAATACTGCAGGTATTATTATGGAGGATGCTCGCCGTTCTGCAATGAACCTCCATCACAAGGTATAGATCCTGGCGGTCCCTTAGCGCCATAAGTCAGAGATCAAACAAATTAAAAGGTCCGCTTAACAGCGGGCCTTTTGATTTAATAGAATATATATAAGCTAATACAATATACAAGGATTTATTATGATAACGCTAAAATGCCCCAGATGCGGGAAAGAATATAAAGCATTTACCGAAGAATGTCCGTTTTGCGGCTTTAACCCAAATAAACACACTAAGTAATCTATTAAATACGAAATAAAATATTGTAAATTTTATACAATAAAATTGCCGTATAAAACAGGAGGCAGTTATGAAATATTTTGTATTTATCCTCTCTTTTCTTGCGCTTGCAATCCCGTCGGCAGCAAAAGACGCGGCGCAAAAACAAACTCCGCAAAAGCAAATAATGTTAAGCGCGCCGCAGACGGACGCGGGCCTGCCCGTGATGAAGGCCTTATCCCTGCGCAAATCCACAAGGGAGTTTTCCAAAAAAGAATTGGACAATCAAACCATATCAAACCTGCTTTGGGCCGCGCTCGGCATTAACAGGCCAGACGGAAAAAGAACCGCGCCAAGCGCGATGAACAGGCAGGAGATTGATGTCTATATATGCCTTAAAGATGGCGCGTATTTTTATAATGCAAAGCAAAACAGCCTGCTTGAAGTTAATAACAAAGACTGCCGTGTTATTAATTCCCCCGCCACTTTATTTATAGTCGCAAACGCCAAACCTGATAATACCTGGGCTTTTATAGACGGCGGGATAGTATCGCAAAATATATCTGTTTTTGCTTCAGGTATGGGCCTTGTAACAGTTCCGCGCGCCTCTATGCCTGACGGTATAAAAGAAACCTTAAAACTTACTTCAGAGCAAACTATCATCTTAAACCACCCCGTCGGCTACCCTAAAGAAGAATCTAAATAAAAAAGCCTCCGCTTTATAAAGGCGGAGGTTTTTATTTTTTACTTTTTAAATTTCTAATTTTCTATTGCGTAAACCAAGCCTGTGGAGTTGGAAGTTACGGCACGCCCCATTCTTTCGCATATTTTGCGGTCTTCATCTTTACCTGAATAGCAAATACCATTAGCCGATACACCATTCATATCGCGGCTTGCGCCATAGTAATCTATGGTGATATTGCCTACGTTGAAAACGATATAGTCAGAAGTGTTAAGGTATAAATAAAAAGCGCCGTCTTTAGAGGTATAGCCTATGCGTCCCGTTTCCGAAGGCTCTCCTTTTTGGACATACGGAATACTGACATCTAAAAGATCTATATCGGCCGTTCTCTGCCCCGTGGCAAGATAATATCTTTTTTGCGCGTCCATTACGCTTCTGAGTATGGGGAATTGGCTTTTTATTCTGGTTGTTTTGACAGCAATGAAGTAATTGGGCAAAGCAATAGCCGCAAGAATGCCTATTATAAGGACAACTACCAAAAGTTCTATTAATGTAAATCCTTTTTGCATAGGCCCCTTTGTCCATACAAAATTAAGATTGTGCGGTTACATGGTGAGATTGAAAACAGATGAATATTCGTTAAAAACGGTATTTAAAGCCATATAAAACGAGTAGCAGAAATACCCCGTTAAAAAAAGCATTAACGCCGTGTAAAGCCATTTTAATTTTTTATTTATAACGGGTGAACGCCATACAAAAAATATTGCAAAAGGCAAAATAAAAACAAATAAAACCCAAACGCCTAAATGGGTGTAGTAAAAAGAAACCTTTCTGCCCTGCCCCGCGCCGCAGAAACGGCAAAAGCCGTCGGCTTTGCTTATCTGCCTGCCGCAGCTCCAGCATTTATAAACCTCGGAGGAAGAAAAAGCTGCGCCGCAGTTGCGACAATAGCTGTCGCTTTCCTGCACATTGGACTTACAGTTGGAGCAAATCATAATTCTATACCCCTGCTTCTTAAAAATGTCTTTATTTTAGAACGCGCGCGGGCCGTTTTTGCCGCCTCAAGCCATTGGGCTTTAGGCTCTACGTTTTTGCGGGTTTGAATTTCGCAAATATCGCCGCTTTTAAGTTCGCTGTTCATCTTTACCATTTTACCGTTTACCAAAGCGCCGCTGTATCTGTCCCCTATTTCGGTGTGGACAAGGTAAGCAAAATCAAGCGGGGTGGCGTGTTCGGGCAATACTTTAACTTCGCCCTTAGGGGTAAAAACAAAAATCTGATTAAGGTTAATATCGGTTTGAAAACTTTCCAAAAATTCGCGCGGCGCGGTTAAGTCCCGCTGCCATTCTATCCACTGACGTATCCAGTTAAGTTTTTCGTCCAAATGCGGGTCCGCCTTGCTGCCCAGTTTATAACGCCAATGCGCGGCGATACCGTATTCGCAGGTGCGGTGCATATCTTCCGTCCTTATCTGCACTTCCACCAAACTGCCCTCAAAAAATACCGTGGTGTGAATGCTTTGGTACATGTTCATTTTAGGCATTGCTATATAGTCGGTAAAGCTGCCCGCGACGGGTTTAAAACTTGCATGGAGCGCGCCCAAAGCGCGGTAACAGTCAAGCACGCTGTCGGTTATAACGCGCACGCCCAAAAGGTCTTGAATCTGGTCAAAGGTAGCGTCGTGCTTCTTCATTTTTCTGTAAATTGAATAATAGTTTTTTACGCGGGAGATAAGCCTGTGCGGTATCTCTTCTTTATCAAGCACGCCGTCTAAAGCGGTTTTAAATGCGGAGAGTTTTTTGTCTAAATTTTCCGCCTTTTTTGCAACGCCTTCCACCAAATCTTTATATTCCTGCGGGTGGAGGTATTTGAAAGATAAATCTTCCAATTCGTTTTTAAGGCTGAACATACCCAAACGCTGGGCAAGAGGAGCGTAAAGATTTAAAGTTTCAAGGGCCTTTTCTTCCCTGCGCTTGGGGGCCAGAGCGTCAAGCGTTTGCATATTATGCATACGGTCGGCCAGTTTTATAAGGATAATGCGCATATCGTGAGATACGGCAATAAGCATTTTGCGCCAGTTTTCTACTGTTTCTTCGTCTGTTGAAAGGTTTTCTAAGCGGTCAATTTTGGTAAGGCCAGCAACCATTCCCGCAATTTCTTTATTAAAATTTGCCTCTATGTCTTTTACCGTAGCTTCCGTATCTTCCACCGTATCGTGGAGCAGGGCGGCGGCAATGGTTTCTACGTCAAGTTTATGCTCTAAAAGAATTTTTGCCACCTCGCAGCAGTGGCAAAAAAAATCTTCCCCCGTAAGCCTTTTTTGTCCGACGTGCGCTTTTTGGGCAAAAGCGTAAGCCTTCTCTATCAGGGCTGTATCCTGCGTAGGGTTATAGGCTTTAAATCCGTCCAAAATTTGCTTAAGGTAGTCTTGCATAAATAAGTCCGTTTTTTACTTTGGAAAAACTTCGCTTACAATCATTTCCGCCGCGCGCTTTGCCACGCCCGCCTCGCCTAAATCTTTGCGGATTTTAAGCAGGCTTTCGCGCATTGCGTTATATTTTTTCTCGTTGCCGATAACAGAGCAGACTTCCTTTGCTATGGCGGAAGCGTTAGCGTCTTTTTGTATAAATTCTTTTACAATTTCCTTTTTGCTCAAAATGTTAACAAGGGAGATATAAGGAACTTTAATAATCATCTTGGCAATTTGGTATGTGGCCCAAGAGGTTTTATAAACCACTAACATAGGCAGGCCCAAGAGGGCGTTTTCCAAAGTGGCGGTGCCGGAACAGGTGATAACAAAATCCATATCGCTTCTTGCGCTGCAATCGTTTTCCCTCACAATTTCCATATCCTGCGGCTTGCCGCCCAAAAGTTCGTAAAGTCTTTCGTCGGAAACTTCAGGCACGGCAAATAAATAAGCCTTGGCATTGGGGAAGGAGCGTTTAATTTCTTTAAAAGCTTCGGCAAATAAAGGCGTGTGTTTGGAAATTTCTCTGGGTCTGCTGCCGGGTAAAAGACCAATCTTCCATTCTTTCATTCTGCCGCCTTCGTAAGTTTTTTCCTTTGCGGCGGGGATAATATCTAAAAGCGGATTGCCCAAAAATACGGCATCGCCGCCTAAATCGGTATAAATCTTCTTTTCAAAAGGGAAGATTACAAACATCTTTTTTGCCAGTCTTACAATGGCTTTTGCCCTGTACTGGCGGCTGGCCCAGACCTGCGGGCATACATAATAGTAAGCGGGGATATTTCTGTGTTTGGCAATGCCCAAAACCTGATGGTTAAAGCCGTAAAAATCCACGGTGATAACGCAGGCGGGGTGCTTTTCCGTAATATAAGCCTTAATCATACCCATAAGGCGTACCCAAAGCGGCATCTTTTTAAAAGGTTCCACAAAACCGCTTGCGCCTTTGGAAACTAAGTTATATAAAAACTTATCGCTGGCGGCGCGCATACGCTCTCCGCCGATGCTTGTTACGGTAATATCGGGCGCGGCGGCCTTAAGTTCCTTTATAAGATTGGCCGCGTGCACATCTCCCGATACGTCGCCTGCCACTATAAGTATATTTTTTGAATTAGGTACGATTTGGGGCATAGTTATTTTCCGCTTCCTCTTTTTAAATTTCCCAACGTTTCGTCTATCGCTATTCTGGCCGCGTTGCCGATATCAGATACTATCTGCATAGGGCCGTGCTTTTCTTCTTCCGCGCCCTGCGGCACGTTATAGCGTTTAATCTGGTCTATAATCTGCAAAGCTATTTGCAGGGCTTTGCTGCCTTTTTCTCCGCTTGGGGCGGGGTTTTTGTCATTTTTAATACAGTCTACAAAGTGAAGAATTTCCGAGGTTATGGGCATTTGCTTATCAAAGGTAGGGTAAATTACGTCTATGTCGTCTAAGGATTTTATTACGGGGTTTTTCTTTTTGTAAATCTTTACTCTTGCGTTCATAAAGTCTACGGAAATATAAGCATTGTCCTGATACAAATTCATATATCTTGCGCGCTCAAAGCTGGCGCGGCTTGCGGTAACGTCCGCGGTACAGCCGTTGGCAAATTTAAGACGGACGTTTGCAATGTCTTCATGCGCGGAAAACGCGCTAAGCCCCACCGCGTCTATGCTTACTATATCGCTTTTTAAGATGGTAAGCAGCAGGTCAATATCGTGTATCATAAGGTCAAGCACTACGCCGATATTTGCCATTCTCGGGTCGTAGGGCCCAAGGCGTTTTATTGCTATAAATTTAGGGTCTTTTATGTGTTTTACGGCTTCAAGCACTGCGGGGTTAAATCTTTCTACGTGGCCTATTTGGAGTATTACGTCTTTTTCTTTCGCTTTTGCTATAAGTTCTCTTGCTTGTTCCATTGTGGAGGCTATAGGCTTTTCCATCAGCGTATGAACGCCGTGTTCAAGGCAGTACATACCGATTTCGTGGTGCAATTCGGTAGGCGCGGCGACTATTACCGCTTCAACCTGAGAGATTAAATCCGCGTGTCTGGTATAGGCCGTGGAGTTATATTCCCAAGCCAAATTTTGCGCGCGCATAGGGTCGCGGTCGCAAACGCCGACAAGCTCTACATCTTTCATTTTGGACAGTGTTCTTACATGGAAAGTACCGATTTTCCCTGCTCCGATTACGCCGAATTTAATTTTTCTATCTGTCATAAAAGCACCTCACGTATCGTAAATTATAGCATTTCTTAGCGCGCAAACTACCCACGCGGATTTTAACCCCCGCCCCAAGACCATAAAACGGCCTACTTTATGACTTCATTTGTTATAATGATAGTTATGAAAGAGAGAACTTTAATATTAATCAAACCTGACGCCATAAGCAAAAAGCTTACGGGCATCATAATAGACCGTATTGAACATCTCGGCCTTGATATGAGAGCGGCAAAGGTAGCTGTTGTTACCGAGGCCCTTGCAAAGGAACACTACGCCAATCTGGCGGGAACACCTTTTTTAGATAATGTGGTTTTATTTATGCGCGGCGCATTTAACGCTATAGAAGACCACCGCGTTTACGCTTTTGTCTATCAGGGCGAAGACGCTGTCAATAAAGTACGCGCGGCAATAGGCGCGACGGACCCTTCAAAAGCGGAACCTTCCACCATAAGGGGCGCGTTTGGAGCGTTTAAAAACGGCGTTATGCAAAACTGCGTACACGCCTCAGGCTCTGTTGAAGAAGCCGAAAGAGAAATTGCGCTTTGGTTCAAAGCGGAGGAAGTTTTAAAATGAAGTTAAAACCCGCTTTCCTTTTAATCGCGTTATTATTATCTTCCGCACCCGTTTTTGCGCAACAGGCAATAACGCTTACAACGGAAGATAACTGGAAGTTAGCGGCAAATTATTATCCCTCCCAAAACGGGAAGGCGGTAATACTGCTGCACGATATAGAAAGGAAGAAAGAAGATTTTTCCTCTTTTGCGGCAAAGCTTGCGGAATCTAAATACGGCGTTATCGCGCTTGATATGCGCGGGCACGGACAAAGCACCAATTTGGGCGTACAAAAAGACTTCAAAAAAACCGGTACCGATAATGAGTTTAACCTTATGGTGCGCGACGTTAACAGCGCGGTTGCCTTTCTGCAAAGCAAAGGCGTAGGCATAGAAGATATTTACCTTTTGGGCGCGGGGCTTGGCGCGAATGTTGCGGCAAAGTCTTTAATCTTCAATCAAAATGCGGCTGGCTTAATTTTGCTCACGCCCTCTTTAAAAGCCAGAGATGTACTTGCGATGAACGGCCTTAAACTTTACAAAAACCCGGTGCTTGTTGCCGTTTCCGCCGATGACAGAAAAGCTTTTATGGAAGCCAGTTTTATAAGAAACGCGGCCTTTTTATCCTCGGGCGAAGGACAGGTTACCTTTTTAACCGCTTACGATAAAAGCGGCGCGGAAATGCTGGATAAATATTTTACTTACAGCATTCTGCAATGGCTCTACACCCCCTCTTTGCCGCAAATAAAGCCCGACGCGGCGGAAGGACAGGCTGAGCCTGCTATTGACCCTGTGCCCTCCGCACAGCCTGCGCAAACCCTGCCCGCTCCCAGCGTGCTGGAAGAAGAAAATACGGCAGCGCCAGCGCAGCAGGACGGCGTAAAAGCAACCTCGGTAAAAGTTGCGCCCTCAGACGGTATTACAATATTATAAAGGCGGACGGTTTATGAAGAAACAGGTTTTAAGCCCTACGGAAGAGATAAACAAAAATACTGCAAATTTAGACAGGCTCCCAATCAATAAAATGGTTGATGTTATGTATAAAGAAAGTATTTGGGCAGCAACCTGCGTGAACAAAGCGGCCCCCGCCATTGCGCGCGCCGTTAAGGAAGTTGAGGCGGCATATAAAAGAGATTCCAAAATAATTTTTACGGGCGCGGGAACAAGCGGCAGACTGGGCGTATTGGAAGCCGTGGAATGCCCGCCCACATTCAGCGTTCCTTTTACTTTATTTACTCCGCTTATAGCCGGCGGTAAAAAAGCAATTTTTAAAGCCGTTGAAGGCGCGGAAGATAATGCCGAACTTGGCGGTAAAGATTTTTTGAAAGCGGCAAAAAAAGGCGACATATTAATAGGAATAGCCGCCAGCGGAAATACGCCTTATGTGCAGGGCGCGCTGGAAGCCGCAAAAAAAGCGGGGCATAAAACAATTTTAGTCGCCTGCAACCAAAACGCGAACAGGAAAAATGCAGACATTTTTATATATCTGCCCACGGGAGCGGAAGTAGTATCAGGCTCCACTCGTTTAAAAGCGGGTACGGCAACAAAAATTGCGCTTAATATGATAACCACTCTTGCAATGGTGCGCTGCGGAAAAGTCTACAAAAATTATATGGTGGACGTTAAAGCCAGCAATTTAAAACTTAAATCGCGCGCCGCCAGACTTATAGCGCAGATAACGGGCGTGGACGAAGATACCGCGCAAACGCTTGCCAAGGAAACAAAATATAATGTTAAAGCCGCCGTGGTAATGGTAAAACTGGGCATAGACCAAAGCGAAGCTTTGGCATTGCTTAAAAAACATAAAGGATATTTAAGCAAAATTATAGAATGACAAAAAAAACAAACCTTGCTCTGGGCCTTATGAGCGGCACCTCCGCCGACGGACTGACAGTGTGCCTGTTTGATGTGACCCTAAAAAAGGTTGTGCACTTTAAAAATTACCGCTACTCTAAAACTCTCCAAAATAAAATATTAAACGCCGTAAATTATACAACCCCGCAATTATCAGAACTTAACTTTGAACTGGGCCGTATGTACGCCGCCAAAGTAAAACAATTTTTAAAAGAATTTAAAATAAGCGCAAAAAATATTGCCGTAATCGGCTCGCACGGGCAAACGGTTTTCCATAACCCGAGCGCAAAAATACCCAATACTTTACAAATTGGCGAAGGCGCTTTTTTAGCGCAGGAAATTAAAATTCCTGTCGTCTGCAACTTCCGCCCCGCGGATATGGCGGCGGGCGGCAGCGGCGCGCCTTTAATACCCGCTTTTGACAGCTTTCTCTTTGGGCAAAAGCACCCCGCAATGCTGCTTAATATAGGCGGTATTTCCAATGTCGCGCTGACGGGGAAAAATATAAAAACTTTCGGCTACGATATCGGCCCCGGTAATGTAATGATAGACGCGGCCGTTAATCTTTTAACCAAAGGCAAAAAAACTTTTGATAAAGACGGCGCGCTGGCCGCAAAATATCAACCCGACACACAAAAAGCCACGGAACTTTTAAAACTTTTTAACACTCGCAACACTCCGATTTCTTTGGAAAGAAGCGTTTTTGCGGAAACTTTTATAAACAAACATTTCCAGCAAATAAAAGAGCGGGATATTGCCACAATAACTTTTCTTACCGCGCTTATTATTG
The DNA here is from genome assembly GCA_964490555.1 of uncultured Elusimicrobium sp. Lineage (GTDB taxonomy): Bacteria > Elusimicrobiota > Elusimicrobia > Elusimicrobiales > Elusimicrobiaceae > Proelusimicrobium. The sequence continues at coordinate 11,399 of CAZBCE010000021.1, forward strand.
CTTTTTCCCTTAAAAAATTTATATTAAGTAAGTATACAGCAAAAAATTTAATAGTTTCGGGCGGCGGCGTTTATAACAAAACGCTTATGCGTCATTTAACCGAACTGTTAAAAGAAGTTAAAGTTACCAGCCTTGCCGATACGGGCTTACACCCTATGGCAAAAGAAGCGGCGGCATTTGCTTATTTTGCATGGTGTACAATAAATAAAATACCGTGCAGCTGCCCTCAGGCAACAGGCGCAAAGCGCAAAGTGATTTTAGGCAATATAATATTACCATGAATACAAACCGCATAATACACCCGGGCTTTTGGTTTGGCAAAAGCGATATAAAGGAAGCCATAGAACTTGCTAAGGCGGGCGTGGGCGGTTTTTGCATTTACTTCGGCACGCGCCGTGATGTTTTGGAGCTTACCAAAACGCTGCAGGCGCATGCGCCGCGCAAGCTTTTAATAAGCGCGGATTATGAGTACGGCCTTGGCCGCTGGCTTAAAGACGCTCCGCTTTTGCCCTCCAATATCTCTTTAGGCGCGGCGGGCAACCCAGATTTTGCTTATAAGAAAGGTTATATAACCGCCTGTCAGGCGCGCACTTTGGGCGTTAACTGGGTGTTTGCGCCCGTGGTGGACCTTGCCGATACGCCGCAAAACCCGATAGTTAACACACGCTCCTTTGGCGCGGACCCGAAGCTGGTATCCAAACTTGCGCGCGCTTTTATGTTGGGCTTGGAAGACGGCGGCTGCCTTAATACTTTAAAGCATTTCCCAGGCCACGGCAGCACGCAAAAAGATTCCCATTTAACTTTACCCGCAATCAACAAAACTTTGGCGGAGCTGGAAAACCACGAACTTATCCCGTATCGCGACCTTATAACAAAAGCCGATTCCATTATGGTGGCGCATCTTAAAATAAATTCCTGGGATTCTTCCGCGCCCACATCTTTTTCCCGCAAAGTTATAACGGATTACCTTAGAAAGAAAATGCACTATAAAGGCCTTATAATAACCGACGCGCTGGTGATGAAAGCGACGGGCGGCCTTAATCCCGTGGACGCTTTTAAGGCAGGCGCGGATATATTGCTTTGCCCCGATAACCCTTTGGAACTTATAAAAAAGCTTAAAGAAGAGATAGAAAAAGATAAATCCTTGGTGTCGCGCGCGGTGGAAGCAATAAGCGCGCAGGAAATGCTTTTAGCCAAACTTAATTCCATAAACGATATACCCTGCAAAGACCCTTGGGCCAATGAATGTTTATCCCAAACCGCGGCGGAAAACGGCATAGCCTCCGTCGGCAATAATGCGGCTTTTGAAAAGGGCGACACGGTTTACTATCTGGAACCTGACATCTGTCCATCAACAGATTTTAAAGCAAACGCTTTACTTGAAAGACTTAAAGAAAACGGAATTAATATAGTCCCGTATAACGGCAAATCAGCGGATAATCTTATTATTTCCACCTTCTCCAACTATGCCGCTTTCAGCGGGCAGATAAACTTTAGCGCAGAGCAAAAAGAACTTGTGCAAAAAGCTGTTGCTGCTGCGCAAAAAGCAGTTTTAATCAGCTTCGGCAGTCCGTTTGTAAATTTGGGTATTTCTAATTTAGACAGATTTTTAATGGCAGGCACGCAAACCGATATTTATCAAACGGTATGCGCCGATATCTTAACGGGCAAAGCCAAAGCAAAAGGACAAATGCCCGTATAACCGCGTAAATCCTGAAGAACACCCCCTCTTTTTAGTAAAATATATATATGACAGATAAAGACCAAGGCGTAACCGTTGCCGCGGGCGCGGGCTTTTGCCCCGGAGTCAAAAAAGCCATAGACTGCGTTTTGGAACTTGAAGCCGCAGGTAAAAAACCCGTATACACCATAGGCCCGCTTATACATAACAAGCAGGTAACGGATTCTTTAGAAGCCAAAGGCATAACCGCAATAGAAACTTTAGACCAAGCCAAAGATAAAAACGGCGTGCTTGTAATTCGCGCGCACGGCATTACGCCCGACTTTCAAAGAGAAGTTGAAGCGCAGGGTATGAAGGTTATAGATTCCACCTGCCCGCTGGTAAAAAAAGTTCATAATGTTATAGCGCAGTACGCGCAGCAGGGTTATGACACCGTTATAGTGGGCGACGCGGGCCATGCGGAAGTTATCGGTCTGTTAGGTTATACGCAGGGTAAAGGTTATGTTGTGGCCGACGCGGCCGAAGCAAAAAAACTGCCCCCGTTTAAGAAAGTTAATATAGTGGCGCAAACCACTCAGAAGGAAGAAACCTTTTACGCGGCGGCGGAAATTATAAAAAATAAAGCCGAGATTTGCGAGATTTCAAATACCATCTGCCAGCCCACAAAACAACGCCAAAAAGAAACTTTGGAAATGGCAAAAAACGCCGACCTTGTTATAGTTGTAGGCGGCAAACACAGCGCAAACACGGCGCGGCTGGCTAAACTTTGCGCAGAGCTTTGCAGAAAAGTTATCCATGTGGAAAATGAGGAAGAGATTAAACAGGAAGACGTGCTTTCCCCAAAAAAGATTTTTATAACGGCCGGCGCATCAACCCCCAACTGGGTTATTGATAATGTTTCCACCCGCGTTAAAAATTTAAGGAAAGAAAATAAATCCATCTCCTCCGTGTTTGAAGATATTTGGGCTTTTATAATAAGGAGTTCCGTATTTACCTCCTTCGCGGCGGTATCTTTAACCTATGTAAGTTTAAAACTGCAAGGCGCGAAAAGCGACCCTTATTTATATATTTTAAGTTTCCTTTTTATACTTTGCCTTACGCTTACAAACAAGGGCAAGAGCGAAGGTTATCTTTACAGCGCAAAACCTTTTTACGCCGTAACAGCCCTTTGCGCCGCTTTAGCCGCCGCCATAGCTTTTAAATATAATGCGGCTGTTTATGTGCCCACTTTGTTCTTTTTAATACTTGGCATAATATACCCGTTCCGCCATAAGTTTAAACATTTTTCCAGTTTGCCCGGAACAAAAGATATACTTACCGCTTTAGGCTGGTGTTTTGTGTGCGTTTACGTTCCCGCCGCCGCGCAGGGCATGCTGCTTAGAAAGGCCGTCTGGTTCGCTTTTGCTTACGGCACATTACTCGTTTTTATACGTTCCGTAATTTTAAATATGGGTACGGAATATAAGGATATAATACTTGGCAAGGAAAGTTTTTATAAAGCCTTCGGCATAACAAAAACAAAAATAGCGATAACCGCAATAGTGCTTGCGCTTACGGCGGTATTAATAAAATTGCTTTTGATGGGCTGGAAGGTTAAATTGGTTTCAGTATTGCTTTTGGGCCATGTTTATACGGTGGCGACAGCGGTTTATTTTTACTCCCGCAAGGTGCCGCGCAATACCGCAAACGAAACCATTATAGACGGACAATTTTATTTACTTGCCGCACTTTCTTATATAGCCGTAAATTTACTGTAAGGAGCAAAAAATGAAACTAAGAAGAATAGGCGTACTTACCGCAGGCGGGGATTGTCCCGGTTTAAACGCCGTTGTACGCGGAGTAGCCAAACACGCCCTTAAAAACGGCATAGAAGTATTGGGGTTCAAAAACGGTTTTGACGGACTTGTAAGAAACCAGTTTATAGAATTAGACGATAAAGCCGTATCGGGCATATTAACGCGCGGCGGCACAATACTGGGCACAAGCAATATAGCCAATCCCTTTAAATACACCCTGCCGCCATTAGGCTCGGTGGAAGAACCTAAAGATGTTTCAGGCGCGGTGCTGCATACCATAAAGGTAAACAAACTTGACGCCATAGTAACCATAGGCGGGGACGGAACATTGTCAATGTCCCAAAAGTTTATAGAGATGGGCGTACCTATAGTAGGCGTACCCAAAACTATTGATAACGACCTTTCCGCCACAGATTTTACTTTCGGCTTTGATTCCGCTTTAAGCATAGCCACCGAAGCGGTTGACAGAATACATACCACGGCGGAGTCCCACCACCGCGTTATGATACTTGAAACTATGGGACGTTACGCGGGCTGGATTGCCCTGCGCGCGTGTATAGCCGGCGGCGGAGACGTCTGCCTGATACCGGAAATACCTTACAGCGACGACGCTATCGTACAAGCCATAGAAGCGCGCCAGCTTAAAGGCAAAACCTTCAGCATAATAGTAGCCGCTGAGGGCGCAGTAAACGAGAAGGGCGAAATGGCGGTACAAAAAACCGTCGCGTCCTCCACAGACCCCATAAGGCTCGGCGGAATAAGCAGCCGCATAGCCGCTATGTTGGAAGAAAAGCTTCAGGTAGAATGCCGCGTAGTGGTATTAGGCCACTTACAGCGCGGCGGCACGCCCACCGCTTTTGACAGATGGCTTTCCACCCGTTTCGGTACGGAAGCCGTTGAACTTTTGCTGCAAGGCAAAACAGGACATATGGTGGCCCTGCGCGGTACGGATATTGTAAGCGTACCCATAAAAGACGCAGTAGCGCAGTTAAAGCGCGTAGACCCCAAAGGCGAAGAAGTCCGCACCGCGTTAAACGTGGGCACAAGCTTCGGCTCGCCCATAATAGGATAAAAAAAATGGAAAGAATAGAAAAAGGCGAACTTATCTTTGGTATACACCCGATAAGAGAAATATTAAAAAGCCGCAAACGCCAGGTTTTACAGCTTTATATCATAGAGAACAAAGCGGCAAACAGACAGGTGGAAGAAGTTATCCGCCTTGCAAAAACCAATAACGTAAAAATTAAAAGCATTGAAGAGCGCCTTATGGATAACCTTACCAACGGCGCAAACCACCAAGGCGTTGTAGCACGTGTTGAGCCGCTTAAAACCATGCGCCTTACCAATGCTATTTTTGAAGCGGCAGGCAATAAAAAGGAACTTTGGCTTGCCATTGACGAAGTTACCGACCCGCAAAATTTAGGCTCTATGCTAAGAAGCGCGGCCTGCTTAGGTTTTAGCACGGTAATCTTGCCGCAAAGACGCACAGTAGGCATAACAGCTACCGTGCATAAAGTTGCCTGCGGCGCATTGGAAACCTTAAGAATTGTGGAAGTTACCAACCTTAACACCGCCCTTTTAGACCTTAAAGACGAAGGCTTTTGGATATACGGCGCGGATATGGACGGCAAACCTTTGCAGCAGGTAGATTATGCCTACCCCGCCGTGCTTGTGATAGGCTCGGAAGGAACAGGCATCAGAGAGAAAACCAAAGAACACTGCGACGAAGTTGTAAGTATTCCTCAGCAGGGCGGAGTAAGCAGCTTAAACGCGTCTTCCGCCGCGGCGATTATAATGTACGATATGTACAGCAAATCTCTGCCCAAGAAATAAGTTTTAAAAGACAAACAAAAAAGCCCTTTCTTTTGAAAGGGCTTTTTTTATTTACCGTAAATGTTTAAAGCAACAATTTTGCTCTAAGGCCGAAGGCGAAATCGGTATGAGAACTTCTCTCGTTATCTTCCGCCGTGGCATAAAGCAATACGCCCAGCCTTGACGGCAGGGGATTAATATCAAGTCTGGCGGTAATATATTTGCTGTTCCAGTCATCGTCGCGCTTGGCGTTGAACACTTTATACCCGCCCTCTGCGCCTATGCCGAAAAAGTCAAACACGTCAAAAATTATAAAAGCCTTGGCGTCAGTATTAACCATATCTTTGTATCCGTAACCCATATTGGAATCTAACTCCCAATAAGATACGCTGCCTATTGCGCCAAAAGACATAGCTTTTAAGTCCGCCCCCGCGCGCAGCACACCCGTATATTTATTCGCGCCGTCGGCTACGCCGCCTTCGGCAAGATTATCAAAAGAGTCAAATTCGCTTTCCGCGCCCAAGTCTAACTTTACGATATTGTCCAAAATCCTAAAGTAGGCAAAAGCGCCGGGGTTGGTAAAATCTTTCTTTTTAGGCGTTTCTTTGGAAAGATAAGCATAACCCACATAACCGCCAAGCTGAAGCCTGTCGGAAGTATTATAAGAAACTAAAGCTTTGTAAAAATAGCTGTCTTTATTACCGCTGCTGTCATCTTTAAAAGCGGCCTCGGCGTCAAAGAGCAGCTGGCCCTCTTCGGGCATATAGAGCGGATTGGTTACGGCAAGCGCATTGCCCCACAAAGCCGCGCCGCAAAGCACAAATACTGCCAAAATCAGTTTTTTCATCACTTTCTCCTATACAAAAAAATTATTGACTTGAGTATATTTAAGCAAAAATTGATGTAATTTTGTATTATATTTAAGAGGGCTGCAGCCCTTATTTTTTATCAGGAATTATCATGTACCTTAAAGCTATTGAAATTATCGGTTTTAAATCTTTCGCAGACAAAGTAAGGCTTAACTTTGAACCGGGTGTATCTTGTATTGTCGGGCCAAACGGCTGCGGCAAGTCTAATGTTATAGACTCTGTGCGCTGGGCGATAGGCGAAATGTCCTGGAAGTCTTTGCGCTCGGCCTCAATGGTAGATATAATTTTTAACGGTACAAAAAAGCGTCCTCCCCTTAATATGGCGCAGGTTAATATGATTTTTGATAATTCCTCGCGCAAATTACCCATAGATTTTAACGAAGTTACCGTATCGCGCAAAATATACCGCTCGGGCGAAAGCGAATACTTTTTAAACCGCGTGCAATGCCGCCTTAAAGATATAAGGGAAATGTTCCTTGATACAGGCATCGGCGGGGAAGGCTATGCAATTATAGACCAAGGCTCCGTAGCCCAGGTGCTAAGCGCCAGCCCCGAACAGCGCAGGGAAATGTTTGAAGAAGTTGCGGGCGTTTCCAAATATAAAGCCAAACGCGACGAAGCGCAGCGCAAACTGGAACGCGTTGATATTGATATTGCCCGCTTAAGCGATACGCTGGTGCTGTTAGAAGAACAAATTAAAAAATTAGACAGCGAAGCCAGAAAAGCTAAACTTTACCAAAAATACAGAGAAGAACTTAAAGAAAGCGAAATTGCCCTTTCTTTAGAAAACATTAAAGAACACGAAACGCACATAAACGCCGCGCAGAGTGAACTGGAACCTATTCTTAAGAGGCTGGAAGATTCTTCCGCCGCAATTTCCGCCGTGGAAGGCGAAGTCGCCGCGATGGACTTAAACCTTACCCACAAACAAAAAGAATTAAACGAATTTAACGAAAAGATTGCCTCCGACAAATACCAAATCGGTCTGTTGGAAGGCGCAATAAAGAACTGCGATAACCTTTCGCAGGAATTAACTTTACAGGTAAAAAGTTCTAAATACGAAGAGGAAATAAGCAAAAAACGCCTTAGCGAACTTGCCCCCGCCATAGAAGCCATAAAGCAAAAGCTGGCGCAGGCGCAAGCCGCCCTTGCTCCCTTGCAGGAAAGTTATAACAAACAGTACGAACTTGTCCGCCAGAACGAACAGGCTTTACGCGCCGCGCAGACGGAATACGAAGAAGCAAGTTTTAATTTAATGAGCTTTTCCCAACGCGAGGCCGAACTTGCCGGCAAAATAGCTTTGGAAGAATCTTCCCTCTCGCACGAGAATAACAATCTTATCAATATAGAGCGCACCATACAGGCGCAAAGCGCGCAAAGCGAAACTTTAAAAAAAGAAATAGAAGATTTAACAGACTCAGTCGCCGCCAAAAAAACCGCGCTTGATAAAATGCGCCAGGACCAGCAGGAGGCGGAAGAAGCCCGCGCCGCGCTTGTACTGCAAAAGCAAACTTTAAACGACAAAGCCAGCCAGTTAAACGCCAAAAAAGCCGCCCTTAACACCAAGATGCAAATGATACAAACCCAAGGCCGCAACGACCCTTACTGGGTTGGCACAAAACTGGTGGAAGAAAGCAAAGCGCAGGGCATTAAAGGCACATTAAGAAAACATATTAAATTCCCCGCCTCCGCCGCTTTGAATGTGGAAGAAGCCTTCGGCAAATATTTAGACTCCGTAATTTGCGCCGATATACAAAGCGCGCAAAACGCTATAAAACTTTTAGAAGCCAACGGCAAAGCCAGATGCCGCTTTATAATTTTAAACGCAGTTCCCGCCGTAAGGGAAGGCAAAAGCCTTTCAGCTGAAGCCACCTCGCTTAAAGAGAATATTAAATACCCCGCCGAACTGGAAAACCTTATAAATTATTTAACCTCCGCCTACAGCGCGCAGGACGGGCAGGTGTACGGCAGTTTTTGGCTTTCCGGCGGCGCAAAGGATGTAAAATCGCCCGAAGCTTACTGGGGAGAAGAAGAAACCGCCAAAGAAGAACTTTCCTTGGTCGCGCAGCAGGAGCAGGACCTTAAAAAAGAACTTACTTTAAACTTGGAAGACTCCGCAAAAAGCGAAGAAAGCATAAAACTTTTACGCACAAAATATCAGGAAGAAGCCCTTGCCTTAAATTCCCTGCAAAACAATTTAAATAACAGACAGAGAAATTTGAACGAAATTAAAAACGCGGGCGAAAACCTTGCCAAAAATAAGCAGGATATTTTGGCCAGAATGGAAGTTAAAAAGCAAAATGCCGCTAACCTTAAAAACAATTTAACAGCCTTAACAAAGGAACACGAAGAAGCCAAAAAAATCGTGGAAGCCGTCCGCCAAAAGCGCACTGCGCTGGAGCAGCAGGAACAGCAATTGAAGGCGGAGATAGAAAAATCTAACGCCGCGCTTTACGAAGCTAAGATTAAAAAGAATAATCTTGAGCTGGACCTTAGAAGTACGGAGAGCGAAAGCATTACCCTTAGCGAAGCGGACAAAAAACGCGCGGACCAAATATTAAAATCCAACGATAGAATTGCGGCTTTAAATGCGGAAAAACTTTCCAACGAAGCCAAGCTTGCCGCGCAGCGCGACAGCCTTGCCTCACTTGAACTTGCGGAAAATAAATTGCGCGGGGACCTTAACCTGCTTAAGACGGATTTTGACGCAAAAAACACTATTTTGGGCAAACATAAAACGACAGTAAACGAACTTACGATAAAAGCCCACGATTTGGAAAACACCTTAACCAACCACCGCCGCCAGAAAACGGCAATAATAAATAACCTGCTGGAATCTTGGAACACAACCCCGCAGGAAGCGCAAATGAAGTTTGGCGACAAACAGGTGGATATAGAACGCGTTAAAATGATGCGCAAACGTATAGAAAATATGGGAGCGGTAAATATGACCGCGCCCGAAGAATACGACGC
>CAZBCE010000022.1:0-20022 GCA_964490555.1 uncultured Elusimicrobium sp.
TATGTTTTATTTGCCGCAAGGTATATCAAGAGAGGGGTGGAACCCCCGAATATCCGATGCGGCAAAAAAACTTAAAATAACCCAAAGATAACAAATTGCTAGCCAAAACCCGCCAAGCGGAGGAAATAGACATATTGCACCGCCGCCAAAAAAAGATTTATACTATCTTTATAGCATCAGGAGGTCCTATGCCCAAAATAGAAGTCAACGAAATGCGCTGCAAAGGTTGTAAACTTTGCACAAAGGCCTGCCCCAAAGGCTGCATTGCGATATCCGATTCGTTTAGTAAAACAGGTTACTACCCAGCTAAACTGGCAAAGCCCGATTGCTGCATAGGCTGCGGCATGTGCTATTTGGTTTGCCCCGATTTAGCTATCACAGTTTTTAAATAGAGGTATTTATGGCAGAAAAAGTTTTGATGAAAGGCAATGAGGCGCTGGCCGAAGGCGCTATAAGAGCGGGCTGCAGATTTTTTGCGGGCTATCCCATAACGCCGCAGAACGAAGTGCCCGAATATATGTCCTGGCGGCAGGAAGAAGTAGGCGGCGCATTTGTGCAGGCCGAAAGCGAAGTAGCCGCCGTTAATATGATTTACGGCGCGGCCGCAACGGGCGTACGCGCGATGACCTCCTCCTCCTCCCCCGGTATCAGCTTAAAGCAGGAAGGTATTTCCTATCTGGCGGGTGCGGATTTGCCCTGCCTTATAGCAAATATTATGAGGGGCGGCCCCGGCCTTGGCAATATTGCGGGCGCGCAGGGCGACTATATACAAGCTACGCGCGGCGGCGGCAACGGCGATTACAGAACGCTGGTTTTTGCGCCGTTCAGCGTGGAAGAATTAGGCAATTTTCCCAAGATAGCTTTTGAAGCTTCCGAAAAGTACCGTATACCCGCCATGATATTGGCCGACGGTATTTTGGGGCAGATGATGGAAGGTATGTCTTATAACTTTGAACCCGTTGACTTAACAAAACGCGCAACACCCGCTTGGGCGCTTGGCGTAAACGACGGCACAAGGGGCAAGAACAATGTTTCTTCCTACGGTTTAGGCGAGGGAGAACTGGAACGCATGGTATTAAAACGCGCGGAAAGATATGCCCTTGTAGAACAAAACGAAGTGCTTTTTGAAGAAAGATATACCGATGACGCCGATATTATTGTGGTGGCTTACGGCATCTCCGCGCGCGCAAGCATAGCGGCAATTAACATAGCCAGAGCGAAAGGGCTTAAGGTAGGCTTGTTAAGACCTATTACCCTGTGGCCTTTCCCCACGCAAAAGATAGCGCAGCTGGCGCAAAAATGCCAGGCAATGCTGTGCGTGGAAATGAGTTTAGGCCAAATGATTGTGGACGTTAAACTGGCCGTAAACGGTAAAGTGCCTGTTTACCTGCACGCAAGACCCGGGGCTTTCTTCCCCGTGGCGGAAGATATTGCAACAGCAATAGAATCCGCATTAAAAGGTAAAAAAGAACAGCTTTTTGACCTTAAGGATTTAGCGCATAACGCTAAAAATTCCTGCGCTCAAAAGAGCGACACCATTTGCAAGGAGGGCGCTTTATTATGACAACCGAAATGAAACCGATTACAAAAAGGCCCGAATCTCTTGTTGATATACCCACGCACTATTGCCCCGGTTGCGGGCATAGCGTTGTACACCGTCTTGTGGGTGAAACCATTGACGAACTGGGTATAAGAAACAGAACAGTTTGCGTTGCCCCCGTGGGCTGCGCCGTATTTGCAGATAAATACTTTAACTGCGACGGTATACAAGGCCCGCACGGCAGAGGCCCCGCCATTGCTACGGGCATTAAACGTTCCAACCCGAATACTATCGTATTTTCCTATCAGGGCGACGGGGATTTGGCCTCCATCGGTATGGCGGAAATTGTACACGCCGCCGCACGCGGGGAGAAGATTACAGTCATCTTTATTAACAATGCAATTTACGGTATGACGGGCGGACAAATGGCCCCCACCACGCTTGTGGGACAGGTTGCCACCACCGCGCCCAAGGGCAGAAATCCAGACCTTCAGGGTTATCCTATGAACGTGTCGGAAATGTTAAGCCAGATTAAGGCCGTTAAGTACATTGAAAGGGTTTCCGTTGATACCCCGCAAAATGTAATTAAGGCAAAGAAGGCGGTTAAAAAAGCTTTTCAAAACCAAGTGGACGGGGTTGGGTTTTCCTTTGTGGAAGTACTTTCAATCTGCCCGACAAACTGGGGCGTTGACGCCATTAAAGCCTTAGACTTTTTAAGGGAAAAAATGATGCCGCAATACCCGCTTGGCGTATTTAAGGACGAAGGCAAAACGCAGGAGGCCAAATAATATGTATCAGGGACTTAAAATATCAGGTTTCGGCGGGCAGGGCGTAGTGTCCGCGGGCGTATTATTGGCGCAGGCGGGCCTTATGGACGGGAAAGCGGCAAGCTGGTTTCCCTCTTACGGGCCTGAAATGAGAGGCGGCACGGCAAATTGCTCCGTTGTGATAACCGACGGGGAAGTTTCCACCCCCGTGGTAAGCAGCCCAGATACCGCTATCGTTATGAACGAGCCTTCCTTAGCCAAATTTGAACCTTTGGTAAAAAGCGGCGGATTGCTTATTATCAACAGTTCGCTTATAAAAGGCAAAGCGACAAGAAAAGATATTAAAGTTGTTTACGTTGCCTGCAACGAAATTGCCGAAAAGGTGGGCTCTTTAAAAACCGCCAACCTTGTGGCCCTTGGCGTTTTTGCGGGGCTTACGGGTGCTGTCAGCATAGACAGCATAGAACACGCTATGAAGAAGGTTTTTAAGCGCGCCAAGCCCGAAATGATTGCGCTTAACCGCAAAGCTTTGGAAGAAGGCGCAAAACTTAAACCCGAAGCTTAGGGCAAAAGCCGAAAATATAAAAGATTATTAATGTAAAAACCCCCGCTCGGTAAGAACGGGGGTTTAAAATTACAATTTATCAAAATATCTATTCCTGAGAAAAGTACGAGAACCCTAGCTCTGTAACTACCAGGATTGGGAAGCCGACGCTCTTGCAATACTCATTTTGTTCCGAAGGAGAACCCGTCCTCTCCGCGCATAAAAGACGGTTAATAGGGAGAGTATAAGAAATAGGAAGTTCCAGAAAATAAAAAAAGCCGCCGCACTTGTTGTCCCCTGCCAATCTTAATACGGAAACCATTCTGTATCCGGGGGAGAAGTTATTTAAAATGACTTCATAATAATCCTGCCTTCTTATAGCGTCGGTTGAGGATATTCCATTGTCACATACCGCGCCTGAAGTTGGCGCAAGACCACGGTCAAGAGTAATATCTAAATCCGCAAATCTGTCTGCATATACTCCTGTTGCAAGACTATACCGTTTCTGGGCCAGATAGAAGTCTTTGGCCAAGGTTTCCATTTCTGCCGCACGGGTACGTTCAACGGCAGACATATATCTTGGTAAGGCTATCGCGGCAAGTATGCCTATTATAAGTACAACTACCAACAGTTCAATAAGCGTGAAACCGTTTTTATATTTCATAAAAACTCCGTTTTATAATTAATATGAAGTTATTATAACAAAAAATGATACTTATAGTCCGTGTACTTATAAGGCACATTATAGATATTCTTTATAAATGAAAAATACTTATTCGGCAGAAGAAAAAAGATTTTTAAAAACTTTTGGCGCGCATATCAGGACCTTGCGCAAGAAAGCAGGATTTTCTCAGGAAGATTTTGCTTTGGAAATAGGTTTGGACAGAACGTATATGGGCGGTATTGAACGCGGGGAGAGAAATTTAGCCTTGCTTAATATCCGCAAAATAGCCGCGGGACTTAAAATACCAATTAAAAACCTTTTTAATTTATAAAAAAACACCCCCGCTCGGTAAGAACGGGGGTTTAAAATTTACGACGCTTAATATTGCGCTTTAAAAGCCGAAATATTTAGTTGAGCCATTGGTATAAAACTGCGTGCCTATTACTTTGCAAATGCCCTCTGCCGTACTGTCATTTGCAACGCATATACCCGAATACTGAGAAGCGCCAGGATATTGCGCCTCAAAAGATTCCTTATCGTTAGGGTCAAACATTGTTATATTACCGTTAAGCTCGGGCATATTAAATATTGCAATTCTTAAAAGGGAATCCATATTAGCTCCCGAGGATATAATTCTGATAGTACCCCACTCCGTTGTGTAATCGCCCTTATTAACTGAGATTGTTTTTGTGATATAAGGAATTTGGACATCAAGCAAATCTATGTCGTGCTGATACTGCCCTGTGGCAAGTTTATTTCTCTGTTCGGCCTCTATCAAAGGGCGCAAGGTGTTTATACGCGTCTTAAGTCTTGAGGCTTTTGTAACGTTAAAGTACATAGGCAAGGCAATAGCCGCCAATATACCTATTATCACTACGACAACTAACAACTCTATTAATGTGAAACCTTTTTTATTTTTCATAGATGTCCCCGCAAAGCACGATACAACACCTTTATTATAACAAAAAACTATTACGGAGGATATTAAAACACAGCGCCCTTAAGCGGCGGGGTTTAGTAGTCCCAAAATATTGCGTGATTAATGCCGTTTGTGCTGGAACAAATTTGCCAGCAACCTGCGTGGATTTTCAGATTTTAGGTAAATTTTAGTTTTATTCTAAGTGCGGAGTACGAAAGAGTATACGAGCAAAGCGAGTTTCGGTACTTTAACGAAGAAAAAACTAAAATTTACCAAAATATGGAAATTTGTTAGCGGTATCCCGCTAAGTAGAACAAATCGCCGTCTATCTTACTTCAAGCAGGGCAAAGTGGAGATACTCCGTCTCAGGCATCCCCAAAAGAATAGGATGGTCCTTAGCCTGCCCGCGTAACTCTATAAGATTAACGCGCTTGCCTGCCTTAGCGGCAGCCTGCTTTAAAATATCAACAAAAATTTCCCTTGTGATATGGTGGGAGCAGGTGGAGGTAGCCAAAAGCCCGCCGCTCTTTAAACCTTCCAAAGCCATACGGTTAAGTTTAATGTAAAGGTTTATTGCCTGCGGCAAACTCTTGCGGTTTTTAACAAAGGCGGGCGGGTCAAGCAGGACCATATCGGGCTGGTCGGGCAATTCGCCCTTAATCATGGCAGAAAGCAATCTTTCGGCGTCGTCTTTATGGTAGTCGCATTTATCTTTGCTGATACCGTTAAGTTCTACGTTCCTGTTGGCGTACTCCACGGCGGGTGCGGAAGAGTCAACGCCCCAAACGGCGGTCGCGCCGTTTAAAGCGGCTGTAATGCCGAAGGAGCCGATATAAGAATATAAATCCAAAACAATTTTCTCTTTAAAGAAAGGTTTTAAAAACTCTCTGTTTTCCTTTTGGTCAAAGTAAAAACCCGTCTTTTGCCCGCCTGATAAGGGGACAATATATTTTACGCCGTTTTCTTCTATTTCCGTTTCGGCGGGAACTTCCCCGATGGTTTCTGGCGCAAGCGGCAAGCCTTCCAAGGCCCTAAAGGGACTGTCGCCCTTTAATACAATACCTTTGGGCTTAAAAATCTTTTGCACGGCAGATACTATATCGTCCTTAAACGCTTCCATACCCGCAGTTAAAATATCTACCACAACATAGTCGCCGTATCTGTCAATAACCAAGCCCGGCATTGCGTCGGCCTCGCCAAAGCACATACGCCCGAACTTGCGTAAACCAAAACGCTTGCGGTAGGAATAGGCATTATCAATGCCTTCCAAAATAAAGTTTTTGCTTACCGGTTCTTCCCCTTTGGTTATAAGGCGCACCGCTATAAGGCTGTGCGGGTTAAAAAAGCCCGTGCCTATTATGCCGCCGCGGGAATCTTTTACCTGTACAATACTGCCTGCGGCAAGCGTGGTATCAACATTTTCAAGTTCGTTGGAGAATATCCAATAATGCCCCTTTTTAATTCTTAAATCTTCTTTTGCTCTCATTATTACTTCTTTCATATTTTTTCACCTTTTTTAACTAATTTTATACCTGCTTTGCACATAGGGCATTGTGAGGGTTCGTAAGTATCAAGAGGATAACTTAAAAGCGCTCTTAAAGGCACATTGCCTACCGCTCCGCCGCAGGACCTGTCAACAATAACGGCTACGCCTATAACATGGGCATTAAGCATTTTTACAAGACTTACGGCTTCGTTAACTTTACGCCCCGTCATTGTAACATTGTCTACGATAAGCACCTTTTCTTCCGGCTTAATGTGCATAGAGCCTTTAAGCTTCATTACGCCGTTTTCTATAACGGCAAAAACGGAACGCGCTTTTTTTACGCGGGCCACTTCCTGCGCCAAGATGGAGTTTTCCGCCGTGGGGGCTAAAACAACATCAGGTTTTTTATCAAACAAATCTGCAAGGGAAGCCGCTATACGGCTGGCGACGCTGGGATACTGCATAACCACGGTTGTATCAACATAGCTTTGTATATGCAGGCCGCAGGGCAGTTCAAAGTGGCCGTCGGTTATGGCGTCGTTTTCGCCCAGAATACTTATTATATCAATATTGCGTTTCTTAAGCATTTACTTCTCCTTAATAAAGTTTTGGCCCGCCTTAAAATCAGTCCTTAGTCCCTTTTTGCGCGCGCGCTGTATTTCTTCCCCCGTTTTCTTGGAGCTGCGCATTTGTATTACGGGTTTCTTCATCGTGGAAAGCGCTTTAAAAGCAAGGGCGGGGTCGCCCGATTCGTCTGTAAGATTTTCAGAAAGCGCGCCGCGTTTGGACGTGTTTCTAAACATTGTGGCTATATCAAGGTTAAGAACTTCCCCCACCCAGTCAACGCTGCCGCCCACCGTGGCCGCCACAACGCTGCCGTCCACATAAAAATTATTTATATTCATTTTACCATTGTTAAAGTCAACGGAGGCTGTCATTGTTTCAAAAGGAGTATCTTTAAGCACCTGCCCCATTTTAAAAGAACCCGCGCGCTCCATTTTGTTCATTATAACAAAAGGCTGGAAGGCAACGCCAAGCGCGGCCTGCCTTTCCGCCGCTTCCTGCAATTTATATATTATGCCGTCTTCCAAGCTTGCGTCTATCTTACCGTCCAGTTTATCCATACCCGGCAGCATACTTTTAAGCACAAACTCGGCGTTAAAATTTTTGCCCGATACTATTGGCGTGGTAAAGTTATCTGCGTAAACAATACCGCTGAAATTTGGCATAAAGGTGGGCAAATCCGCGCGGAAATTATGCAGCCAGGCAAGTTCGCCCGTTTCTTTGGGGGCGGGTTTATGTTTGGGGTCTAAGGCGTAAACAAAATCCTCCACGGTATCGTAAATCTCCATAGGGTTTAAGGAACTTAAGTAAATTGCGGTTTGTATATCACGCTCGTGCGTGCGCACTTTATCTATGGTAACGCGGATGCGGACTTTTTTATCGTTAAACATAGCATCTTTAACAAAAGCGTAAAAGTTTTGTTTGTTATGGTCGTACGAAGCATTGCCTTTTATTTTGGAAATCGTCTGACGGCCCACCTTAAATATGCCGTCGGCCACATCGGCCTTCATAAGGTTAAGATTATCGGAAGCTTCGTACTTTCCTTTAACGCCGCTTATAATAAAATTGCTTATCTTAGCCGCCGCATTATTAAGATTTACCGTAAGCTTTGGCAGTTTGGCCTTGCCGTCCTGATAGACAAAGGTACCCTGCGCGGAGGCCTTGCCCGTAAAATCAAATTTTTTGAGAAAACCCAAGTAGTCGGTGGCGTCTATATTAAATTCGTTAGTGCTAAAGTCCGCCTGCGCAAATATCGGCGAAGACGCCAAATCAACAGAACCGTTAAGGCGCAGTTTTACGTCTTTATTATCAAGCTTAAGGGAGGAGATTGTTATCTTTTTAAAGTTCTGGTTAAAATTAACCTGCGCCTCCGCCTTTACGGCGGGTACCGTAAAGTCCAGCTGGCGCGGTATAAATAAAGAAACGTCATCGTAACCGAACTGCGGGATATTGGTTTTAAAATTTATCTGCGGGTCCACAAAATTATGGGCCTGAAGAGTTATGAGAAGCGGCTTTCTAAACGCGCCCAGTTTTGCCGTTGTTTCTTCCAAAGCCATTTGGCGGGCGTTAAAATTGGCAAGATTTACGGAGCCCTGCGCTTCGGCTTCGGTTTCTATAATTTTATCTTTAACTTTATTTCTTAAGACGAAGTGCATATTAAAATCGGTAAGAGCGTTAAACTTAAGATTATAAAAATGTATAAAAATACCGTTAAGGGAATGGCTTATATCCCCGCCCAAATCCCTGTAGCTGAACGTGCCGTTATTTATAATCCAGTCTTCCATTACAATCTGGAAGGCGCGCCCTGCAGAAGACATAACATCAAACTGCTGACCGCGGCTGCTCTGCGTGGTGGAGGTAATAAAATCAGGCGTGTTTAAAACGCCGTTTTCGTCTTTAATGATATTAACGACGGGGTTTTGCAAAATAATTTCTTTAATTTCCACTTTATTTTTTAAGAGAGGCAAAAGGTCGTAACGGACGATGACGGAATCGGCGGAAAGGAAATCGTTATAAGTATTAAGTTTGGTATCAACCACTTTAAACTTTTTTATCTCTATACTGTTTATGGAAACAAGCTTTATTGAGCCTATAACAACGGGACGCTGCAAAGCATTGCCCAGTTCGCGCGCTATCGCGCCGCCGATATTTTGCGCGTTAAAATATTTAAGCGCCAAAAACCAGCATACGCCCATAGCGAAAGCCGCAAGAACAGCCGTAAAAAACAAGGCTCTTATGGTATTTTTTACGCTAAAGTGAAGGGCTTTAAATATATGCTTTCTCATTATCTTGAAGCCGCCCATTTTATAAAGTTAAAAGAATACTGCGCGGCGGCAATCCAAAAATCCGCCGTACGGGTAACAATATCTTTGCCTATCTGCTTAAGCGGCAAAAGACCGGGGAAGCAAAATTCTATAAGCGCGGTTATTATAAGCGCGTTAAAAAGTATTATTACGGAAAAGGAAAATATACTGCCGCCCGCCAGTTTTACGTCGGGCTGGCTGACTTCCGTCAAAGCTTTATAAGTGTGTATAAAGTGCATTACGGAAAAGAAACCAAGCATTGCAATAACCGTGCTTCTGTAAATCAAAACGGGGTGAAATAAGCCGACAATAAAATAAACAAGCACAAGCAAAACCGCGTAAAAGGGCACCGCGTAAGGCGAGAGCAATACAAAGACATTAGCGTCGGAAACTTTAACGCTGCCGCTGTTTTGCTTTACATTAACATTGCTTACTTTATAGCCGCACGCAAGGGCGGAAAGCGCGTGGGTAAACTCGTGCGCCAAAACGTAAAAGCGGGAAAAATCGTAAACAAAAAAATGCAGCAGCGCGTAAAGCCCGCCGCCGAGAAGGAAAAGTATTGTAATTTTATAGGCTTTAAGCAGGGCTATAACAACGTCAAGCAAGCCAACCAAAGCAAAAAATGCCGTGGGCAGCAGTAATAAACCTATAAAAAATTTAGTTATCTTCCCCATAATTTAAAACTTTTCTATCCACTCGCGCGTTTTGTATTGCTTATCCGCAAGGGCGGATATTGCCTGCCATTCTTCCTGCGTTGCCGCGCGTTGTATGTATGCCGCCGCGCCGAGATATTTTAATACTCCTGCTTTTATTGCGGTTATATACGCAAGATTGCCGCGCGCGCCGTTAAACTGTAAACTGCCCTGATATAAAATTCTTGTATTAAAACGCCTTATCGCGCCGCCCAAAACTTTACTGCCGCCCTCGTCTAAAATATCATCGCTGACGGGGTTTGTAAAACAGTTTGAAGCGGTGCCGCCGTCAGCGGGGCGGTAATCGCTTTTATCACCGTATGCGCTTAAGCCGTGCTTAACTTTTAAAAGTTCTTCTTTAATACAGCCGTGCAGCGCGCAGTAAATAGTGTTCGGGCTTACAAGCTGAACACTGTTAAAAATTAAAGAAAAAGTTAAATCATCTTTATGCAAAACCACGCCGCCGCCCGTGGGCCGCCTTGTGTACTGCGTTATGCCTTCCGTCTGCAACTGCTTTTTCACGGAACTTTCAAACTGGGCGTAGCCGAACGTTGCCGCAGGGCCGCCCGCCCAGTTGAAAATCCTCAAAAAACATTCCTGCGTATTTTGACTGACGATAAAATCGTCAATCGCCATTTGCGTATAAACATCGGCGGGAGCCGTGTTTAAAAGCACGCAGTTTACCATTTAAGGTTAGGCTCTCTTGCCGCGCTTACTTCGTCTATCCTTTTTACGGGACAGTTCTGCGGAGCATTATGTAACTCCTGCGGGTTTTGCGCCGCTTCGTTAAATATTTGTATAAGAGCGTCAATAAACGCGTCCATAGTTTCTTTGCTTTCCGTTTCTGTGGGCTCAATCATAATAGCCTCGGGTACGATGAGCGGAAAGTAAATTGTAGGCGCGTGGAAGCCCAAATCCAAAAGTCTTTTTGCTATGTCTATTGTTTTGGTTTCGGGCAGTTTTTGTTTGTCTATCGTCAGCACGCATTCGTGCATACAAATTTGGTCAAAGAACGCGGGAAAGTATTTTGCCAGTCTTGCGCGTACATAATTTGCGTTTAAGACGGCGTTTTTGGATATTTCGCCAAGCGTTTTTGAATCAAACTGTTTTAAATAAGCGTAAGCGCGTATCACAACCGCTATATTTCCGTAAAAACTTTTTACCGCGCCGATGCTCTTTTTATTTTTTGTTTCCAGCTTGTATTCTTTACCGTCAAAAGTAACTTTTGGCAAAGGCAGGAAATCAAGTAAAGCTTCACTTACGCCCACCGCGCCCGCACCGGGGCCGCCGCCGCCGTGCGGGGTGGCAAGCGTTTTGTGCAGGTTAATGTGCATAATATCAACGCCCATATCGGCGGGTTTTACCATGCCGATAAGCGCGTTAAGGTTTGCGCCGTCCATATACAAAAGACTGCCGTTGGCGTGTACTAAAGAAGCAATTTCCTTAATATTCTTTTCAAACAAACCTGCGGTATTGGGTATGGTTAACATTACCAAAGCGGTTTTGTGATTAAGCGCTTTTTTAAGTTCTTCTATATCCACTCTTCCGTCGGCGGCAGACTTAATGTTAACAACGCTGCAGCCGCACATTGCCGCCGTGGCGGGGTTTGTGCCGTGGGCGGTATCGGGTACGATAATTTCCGTTCTGGCTTTATCTTTATTAAAGTTGTGGTAAGCCTTGGCGATAAGCGCGCCCGTAAACTCCCCATGCGCGCCTGCGGCGGGCTGCAAAGTGAAACCCGCAAGGCCCGTTACCTGTTTTAAAAGGTCTTCCAACCCGTGGATAATTTGCAATGTACCCTGCGCGCAGGACTGCGGCGTAAACGGGTGCATAGCCGTAAAATTATCAAGCGAGGAAAGCACATCATAAGCCTTGGGGTTATACTTCATCGTACAAGAACCTAAGGGGTAAAAATGCGTATCCAAGCAAAAGTTAAGGCGAGATAAATTGGTAAAGTGTCTTACCGTTTCCAACTCGCTTAAAGAGGGTAAATTGGCGGGCGTTTGCCTTAGTAAATTTTGCGGCAAATACGCCGAAGCTTCCTTAGCGGCGGGTGTTAACTTAACGCCGCGCCTGCCTGCGGAGGATTTTTCTATAGAAAGTTTATTGTGAGGATAAGTATTCATATTATTTTACCTCCTTTAAAGCGGCGACAAGCGTTTCAATATCCTGCGCGGTTTTTGTTTCCGTCGCGCAAATTAAAAGACTGTTTTTTAACGCTTTATCCGTAAGTCCCAAGTCGTAACCTGCAAGTATTCCCTTTTTAGCCAAAGCTTTTACTACCTTGGCGGCGGGGACGGAGCAATCAACCACAAATTCGTTAAAGAACGGCGCGGCAAACTTTATTTTAAAGTTTGGCAGCTGCGCAATTTTTTCTTTAAGTATATGTGCGTTTTCCACATTTAAAGTTGCAACTTCTTTAATGCCCTGCGCGCCTAAAAGCGTAAGGTACACGACGGCGTTTAAAGCGCATAAGGCTTGGTTGGAGCAAATGTTGGAGGAGGCTCTCTCCCTTCTGATATGCTGTTCGCGCGCCTGAAGCGTAAGCACAAAAGCGCGTTTGCCGTTGGCGTCTTTTGCTATGCCGCAAATTCTGCCCGGTACAAATCTTACATATTCTTTTTTGCAGGTAAATATACCAAGGCCCGGCCCGCCAAAGCTCATTGCATTGCCAAGGCTCTGGCCTTCCGCCACGGCAAAATCCGCGCCGTAGCTGCCGGGGGTGCCAAGCACGCCCAAGCTGACGGGATTTACGACGGCTATCAAAAGCGCGCCCGCGGCTTTTACCGCCGCGCTTATAGCGTGAGCGTCTTCTATATTACCGTAAAAATTAGGCGTGGGTAAAACAAAAGCCGCGACATCGGGGGAAGAAAGTTTTGCCTTTAAATCCTGCGCGTCAATTACGCCGTTATTAAGGGAAACTTCCTGTAATTTTATCGGGCTTCCGACGCTGAAGTACGTATGTAAAACCTGTTTATACTGCGGGTTAAGCGCGGCGGAAATTAAAACTTTATTTTTGTTTTTAACGCGCGTTGCGGCTGATACGGCTTCCGCCAGTGCGGTTGCGCCGTCGTAGTGGGAAGCGTTGGAAACATCCATATCAAACAAAGCGCAAATGCTGCTTTGATATTCGTAGATAACCTGCAAAGTGCCTTGGCTGGCTTCCGCCTGATAGGGCGTATAAGCGGTTAAAAATTCCCCGCGCGAACTGATTGCGTTTACCGCGGCGGGAATGAAGTGTTCGTAAATGCCCGCGCCCGCAAAATTTAACAGCGGCTTATTTTTTGCCGCTAAGGTTTTTATGTGGCGGGTTAAGGCGGCTTCGTCTAAAGCGGCGGGCAGATTATATTTGGGGTTAAGTAAATCCTGCGGGATATCTTTAAACAAATCTTGTATGCTGTTAACGCCGATGGTTTGCAGCATTTGCTTTTCGTTTTCTTTGGTATTGGGGTTAAACATATTGTCCTCTTTAAAACTTTACCCTTGAACTTTACTGCTTTAAACTAAGTTCAAGGGCAAAGGTGAAACTGAAACTTAAAATTAAAGCGTAGCTTTATAATCCGCAAAAGATAAAAGAGCGGCGGCTTCCGACGGATTGGATATTTTAATTTTAAACAACCAGCCTTCCGCGTGCGGCGCTCTGTTTACTAAAGCGGGGTCTGCGGCGACTTCGTTATTAACTTCCGTAACTTCGCCGGAAAGAGGAGCAAAGAAATCCGAGGCGGATTTAACTGATTCTATTACCGCGCATCTCTGTCCCGCTTCCACTTTTTGACCGACTTTGGGAAGTTCCACAAATACGATATCGCTGATTTCGTGCTGGGCGTGGTCGCTGATACCGAATACTGCTGTATCTCCGTCAATAAAAGCCCATTCGTGGGTTTTGGAAAATTTGCAATTTTCTTGATTGTACATTTTACACCTCTCGCTTTAAACTCTATTTTTATAAAACGGCATCTTTACTACTTTTGCGGGTATTTTATTGCCGCGCACTTCAATTTCCACGGTGTCGCCTTCTTTTAAAGAAGAAGGCGCGTAACCCGCGCAAATACACTTAAACAAAGGGGAATAAGTTGCGCTGGTAAGCTTGCCAACCTGCTGGGCGTCCTTATAAATAAGGCAGCCTTCTCTGGCAATGCCCGCGCCCGTAAGCACAAAACCCGTCCATTTTTCCGCCACGCCCTGCTGCTTTTGCAGGGCCATAATATCTTTACCTATAAAATTTTCTTCTTTGGCAAGTTTAACAACCCACCCGCAGGAGGCTTGATAAGGCGTTTTGCTCTCGTCCATATCACTGCCGGAAAGTAAGTAACCCGCTTCCAGCCTTAACACATCTCTGGAGCCCAGTCCGCAGGGTTTAAAACCGTTGGCAATAGCCCAGTTAAAAAGTTTTATTATGGTCGGCGCGCTGCCCATAATTTCCACACCGTCTTCGCCAGTGTAACCCGTGCGGGTGATATAGCAGTCTTCGCCAAAAATCTGTTTGCTTTTAATATTAAAGCGCGGCAGGGCTTTTATATCTGCGTCCAAAGCTTCCAAAATATCAAGGCTTTTGGGACCTTGCAGGGCTACCATGCTGTAATCGTCGGAAGCGTCGGTAACTTTTACGTTAAAGCCTTTGCTTCGTTCTTTAAACCAGTTAACATCTTTTTCGCGCGTGGCGGAATTTATTACAACTAAAAACTTTTCTGGCGTAAGGCAAAAGGCGATAACATCGTCTATAATACCGCCCTTATGATTAAGCACATGGGCATACGCGCCTGCGGCGGGAATGGTTTTAAAATTATTTGTTGTTACCGTCTGCAAAAACTTATGAGCGTCAGGCCCTTCAAAAAACACCTGCCCCATGTGGGAAACATCAAAGATACCTGCGGCTTCGCGCACGGCTTTGTGTTCGGATATAATACTTTCGTACTGTACGGGCAAGAGCCACCCGTGGAAATCTACCATTTTACCGCCCGCGTTTAAGCAGGCGTCGTAAAGAGCTGTTTTTTTAAGTGTATGTTCCATAAAGTCATTATATAATATTACTTCTCAGTTCCAGCCTTCCGCACGGGCATAGGAAATTATGCCGTCTTTAATATAATCGGCAAGTTTATTTTGCACGGAAGAGGAGTTAAGTTTCTTTCTGTCATCGGTGTTGCTTAAGTAGCCCATTTCCACCAAAACTGCGGGGATTTGCACGCCCTTTAAAACATAAAAATTAGCTTGTTTTATGCTGTTATCGTAAACTTTAATACCCACTGACTTACTGCGCTCCGCCACCGAGTTGCGGATATGCCCCGCAAGTTTGGAACTTTCGTTAATATTCTCGTTTGTGGCTAAGGATTTTAAAAGCAAATCCGCAAAGCTGACTTTTGCGTGCTCCTGCCCGTCGTACTTTAAAGCCTCGTTTTCCAAGGCGGCGGTTTCTGCCGCTTCCGCGTCGGAAGCTTTATCGGAACGGAAGTAAACTTCAAAACCGTTGGCGGAAGTGCGGCGCGCGGCATTGGAGTGAATTGAAACAAATATATCGGCGTTAAAATCGTTTGCCAAGACAGGCCTGTCTCCCAGCGGGATAAAAGTGTCATCATTGCGGGACATTTTTACGTCAAACATTTTTTCTTTAATCAATAAATCGTAAAGGCGTTTGGCTACTTTAAGGTTTATATCTTTCTCCAGCACTCCCCTGCGGGTTGCGCCTGTATCTTTGCCACCGTGCCCCGGGTCTATCAGGACGCGCGCCTTGCGGAGTTTTTTAGACGGGCGTTTATCTATGGTAACAACGCTTGAGGGTAAGGATTTAATAACGGTTACGGCCTCCCCAGATTCTATGGAAGAATCCTGCTCCGTAACAGGCAGACCTGAAAAGAAGTCATCGCCCGCTATAACTTCCTGCTGAGATGCGTCTTTAGGCAGAGAGTCTGCGGTAACGGTAGGCGCGGGTAAAGCCGCGGGAACGGACGGGGTGGAAGGAGCGGCGGGCCTTTCTATTTTATTTTTTGCCGTTGCAAAAATAAGCTTTTGTCCGTCTTCGTAAAAATCCCAAAACGCAGCTTCTTTTGTAAGCAGCAAAGACATTTTTACGCCGTTATAATGCTGCGTAATTTTAAAGTATTTTATATATTTTGTTTTACCGTCAAAAGCCTCTTCCCTCTTTATAACAGCGTCGGGGAAAAAGATATCAACGCGCTCTTTGTCTTTTGCGTTAACTTCACGCTTTACACTGCCTTTGGTATTAAAAGAAAGTTTATCGCCGTCGTCTTTAAAATCTTTCGTCAGCAGTTCCAGATTAAAATGTTTTTCCACAATAATTTTGCCCTGCTCAAAGGAAACATCCATACCGCCCGCCGCCGCGCCCGCGCCGCCCGCCGTAAAAAAGCTTATAGGGGCGTATAGAACAGAGCCTTTTGCAAATGCGGCGGAACTTAAAGTTTGCTCTTTACCGTGGACGGGGACAGAGTTTGAGCCGTCCCTGAGCACGCAAAAAAAGCCGTCTTTGCCGCGCACATTCAACTGGCCCGAACGGCCAAACCAACTTGTTTGAAGCTTTAATACTTTTGCAAGTTCGGGTACGGACACAAAAGTTTCCCCGTTTTGATAGACGGTGGTAATAAAACCTTTATCTTTACCCAAAACTTCTATGGCGGCCCTTTCCTGCGCAAAGCAGGAAGAGGCAATAAAAAGAGTAAGGCAGTAGAAAATTATTTTTTTAAGCATCGGCAAGAATCTCCGCAGCGGGTTGAATATATTTTAAATCGGCGTCAGCCATAATGGCATAGCGGTTATTGTTAAGCCATTTGCGGTGCTCTTTATAGTCGGGAGAGTAAGCCGCAACGGTAGCCCAGTAATCGCTGCCGTGATTAAAGTGTATAAGGTGTGAAAGTTCGTGAATAATAAGATAGTCAATAATAATCTTTGGCATTTTTATAATGCGGTAAGAAAAATTAAGATTATGCTTTTGCGAGCAGCTTGCCCACATGGTCTTTTGGTCTTTTATGACGATATTATTAAATTCCACGCCTATCTTTTGCGCCCATTCTTTTACTTTGGCGGGCAAAAATTGTTTGGCCTGTTCGTGCAGCCAGCCTTCCGCCAGAGCGGAAAGGTTTTCCCCGGCGTTATTGATTGTTAAAACAAGCGCGCCGTCTTCAAGATGAACGGAACTCTTTTGGGCGGAGGTATTAAGGACTATTTTTGTTTCCAATAAATCGCCCATATAAAGTACTTTGCCGCTTTGCTCTGCGGAGGAGGCTGCTGCCTCCCGCGAGGCAAAGACTTCGGGCAAATCACTTTTAAGTTTTTCTATAAAAAGCTTAACATCGCTTATGGTAGTTTCTATATCAATATCGGGCATAAATATATTTTATAAAATTATGCACAAAAAACCCCCACTTAAAAGCGGGGGTTTTAATAAGCTTTAAAAAACTTTCTATTTCCTTACGCATCTCATCATTCTGCCGCTACCGCTGGAGTTATCACAATGAGGTCCGTTACTGCAGGTATACACGCCACAAGTTTCAGGAACATTCTCGCTTATGACGCATTTATAATTACAGCTTGATGCATAACAATTATTGTCGCAAAGAGTCTGATAGTCGGAAGTGTAACACATCGGCAAAGAATATCCTTGATGCTCTCCTCCCTCCCACCAATAACCTCCATTATAATATGCATGGTGGACAGTACAGCGATCCCCTGCCGTAACCGTTGGCAGTTTGCCGCCGATAAAATAGCTTTTTGCACCTGTTCTGCGGCAGGTACTCTTATTAATATAGCTGTATGTGTTATGACAATCTGCCAATATGCCCACGGAAACCTGTTCCGGCCTGTAAGCATATACGCATTTTTTACCGTCTAAAGAAACTTGGTCTTTAGGGCAGCATTTCCCGTTTGTAACATATTGGCCTGACGGGCATTGATTGCATTTGCCGCTATAATCATATGGCGTTTCCTTTGGGCAACCGCAAATATTGTCTGTTAAAACCTTGGGAGAAGTGCAGGTGCAGGAACAACCGCCCGCGTCCCACATTCCCGAAGAACCTGTGCAAGCCGACTCTTTGGCAGTGTCGCATGTTTTTGATTTACAGCAGGCTCCGTCATCAGCATAGCTTACGGAAGTATCTCTTTCCTGACCGTTGGGACAGGTTGCGGGGCATTCTGTTTTGGTTGTGCAGCATGGACCGTCATCACTGTAGCTTATACTTGCATTACGCTTTTGGCCCGCTGGGCAACTTGCGGGGCACGCTGTTTTGGCTATGCAGCATTCGCCTTGTTCGGTATAGTTAACCGCAGGGTTTCTCTTTTTACCAGCTTCGCAAGTGGAGGGGCAAGCCGATTGTGCCGTACAGCACGCGCCGTCTTCGCTGTAGCTTATGCTTGTATCACGCTTTTCGCCCGCAGGACAGCTTGAAGGACATGCCGTTTTGGCAACGCAGCAGGCGCCGTCTTCCTGATTAACTACACCTGCATTACGTTTCTGTCCGGCAGGGCAAGAGGAAGAACAAGCTGTTTTACCGCCTGCGCATGCGCTCCACGCGCCGCAGGTGCCGCCCTCACAGGTAGGGGTGCAGCTTCTGGTTTGCGTACCGCCGTTGGGACAGGGTTGGCTGATAGCTTCTTTAAGATAAGGCGCGGCGCAATTGCCCGTCCATACAGGGCCGTTGCAGCTTGCAGTGCTTGATTCCGTTCCGCATCCGCTGGCGCACGGTCTGGAATCCCCGCCGCCGTAAGGATCAAAACATTTACCGTCCTGACTACAGCCGCGGAAACATTTACAAGTACAGGTGTCTTCGTCTAAAGTTTCCCCCTGCGCGCAGGTTTTATTGCCGCAGTTGCAGACGTCTTTTGACGTGCCTATAATATTGCCGAAGCTGCTGCATATATCGCCCGTACAGCCAAGGCCGCTGCGTTCGTAACTGCTGGAAAAAGTGAAAATAGATTTACCGTTTTTAACATAAGAAGCCGTCATGCAACTTTTATCGGTGTTAAGACTTAAGGTATAGTCCTTAACTTTAAGAACAGGACCCTCAACGGTTTGTTCTCCGCTGCTGGTAATCTGGCCCAAACCGTCAACCGTCGTATAATAAGCTTTATCTTTAGCAAATTTTTGCAGTTGTTTATTGCGCACCATCTCAAGCAGATTTATCGCTTCCACGGCGCGGGATTTGGTTATAACTTTTGTGTACATAGGATATACTATCGCGGCTAAAACGGATATTATAAGAACTACCACAAGAACTTCCGTAAGAGTAAATCCTTTTTTACATTTTGATTTTATTTTTGACATAAATACCCCTTAAGTCGTTGGAGATACTGATATAATAGTACTTTAACCGTAGATTTTCAATGCCTTTTTTAAATAAGCGCGTATTGCGGCTTTTCAGAAGGATAGTTATTACGGCTTAGCAAATTATGCAATCAGAATATTATAAGAACAGACACAAAAAAGCCCGCCTTTAAAAGCGGGCTTTTTATTTGTGTTTCTAAAACTTTGCTACTTTCTTATACATCTCAGCATTGTACCGCTGCCCGAATTATTATCGCAGTGGCGTCCGTTGCTGCAAGTGTAAACACCGCAGGTTGAAGGCGTTGTCTGGCTTACGATACACTTGTAAGAACAGGTTGACCCCGTACAATAAGAGTCGCAGATATCTTGGTCGTTACCGTAGCAGTTCGGCAAAGAATATCCCTGATGCTGACCGCCGGACCACCATAAGCCGCCGTTATAGTAAGAATAGTGCGCAGTACAGCCATCACCTGCCGCAACATAAGGCAAGCTGCCGCCTATAAAGTAGCTTAAAGAGCCTGTTCTTGCGCATGTGGTAGTATTGATGAAACTGTATGTATTATGGCAGTCTATCAAAATACCGACGCTGACTCTTTCCGGTTTGTAAGCATACACGCAGGTGGTGCCGTTTAAGGAAACCTGATCGGTAGGGCAGCATTTCCCGTTTGTAACATACTGGCCCGACGGGCATTGATTGCATTTTCCGCCGTATTCATACGGAGTGGCGGCGGGACAGGCGCAGGTTGTGCCGTTCCACGCGTAAATGCCGTTACAAACGCAGGTGTTCCATTTGCAGGTGTCGGAACACGTCATTGTTCCTTTGCCGTCGCCGCAGCTTTGCGTGTAGCCTGAAGGGCATTGCGCGTCGGAAGGGCTGTTGCAGCTGGAGTTTATTTTCCATGTATATGTTGACGTGTCGCAGGTAATTTCCGAATAAACTTTTCCGCAGGCGCCGCAGCTTGTGCCGTCGTTAGGGCCGCCTGAAGGTTTGGTCGCAGGGTCGCAGGAACTAAGCGCGCAGGTGCTGCCGTTCCAGGTATATCCTCCAGGGCAGGAGCAAGTTCCCCATGCGCAGGAAGAAGAACAGGTTTGCGTTCCGTTGCCGCCGCAGGTTTGCGTTGCGCCTGATGCGCAGGCTCCGCCACCGCTGCACGCGCCCCATGTTCCCGTCGTCCAAGTATAATTGCTTGTATTACACGTTACGCTTCTTGTGCGTGTTCCCGTGTTACAGTTGCCGCAAGCTTCGCTTGCCGCGGGTTTGCTTGCCGCAGGACA
>CAZBCE010000023.1:0-19473 GCA_964490555.1 uncultured Elusimicrobium sp.
AGTATTTATTTGTGGAAACTTCTTCCAAAATCTTTAATAAATTTTTAACGGCTTCCGGTTTATCCGCCGCCTTAGAAACTTCCGCCGCGGCCTTAAATCCTTCCATGCTGCCCAAAAAGGTCGCAACGGGCATAAAAGTTCTGCCTACGTCATCTGCCTGACGGTTAAGCTGGGTTTCCGTTTTCTGCGTATTTTGTTCAAAAAGGCTTCTTGCCCTTTCCGCCTTGGCTTTTACATCCGCATTCTGGCCCGAGTGATAGGCTTCGTTTACTATTCCGTCCCATTCTCCGTTTGTATTAAGTCTTTCTATGTGTATATGCGGGTCCACGGGGTTCATTTCGTGCGGCCCGAAGCGTACCCTTGCCGTGCCGTCCGAGTTATAAATAAAATAGTTAAAGCTTTGTTCATCTCTGGTAAATCTTCCCGGGTTTTGCGCGCTAAGGCCCAGCTGGTCTGCAATCCAGGCGGGAATATGTTTAAAATAATCTCCGCCGCTGTTTGGTATATTACGCTTTTCAATCCACTTGGCGATTTCAAGGCCTATATCACCTTTATCAAATTCTACGGAGATAACTATATTCTGCGGCTGTAAGGATACTATTTCTTCCCATTGATATTTACTGCCTACAAGAACAGGTTTTACCGTTCCTTTAACATAACCGTTCTGCTCCAGAGAGGAAATGACCTTTGTCAGACTGAGAATGCGGGCGATTACAGCGTCCTTTTTCTCCAGAGGCATAGCCTCGCTCTTTTGAATTGTAATATCCTTTAACGATTTAGTTTTAAAGAAGCTTTTTATCATCGTGGGCAGGAGGTCTGCCTGCGGCGCCACCGCGTCCATGCTGAAAGATTCTTTAGGCAAAGGTTGTGCGCTGTTGAGAGTAAAGAAAGTTTCGGGGTTTTTCTCTTTACCCAACATTACCGCGTCAAAGAAATTTGTAAATATATTATTATTTTGGGTCTTGGCGGCTATTAACTTATCCAAGGCTTTTTTGTTTTTGCTTTGCAGTATTGCTTTTGCGTCTTTATCGGCGTTAGGCGCGCTGATAAGCGAGAGCATTCTGTCAAAAAGGCTTTTTGATATTGTGGAGGATATCATCGTAAGCTTGTTCAAATTGTCTGCCGCGGAAAGCTCTTTAAATTGCTCCTTTGTATACATTCCTCTGAAAGTTTCTTGCAGTTTGGCAATCGTAGGCTCTGCGATTACTTCTTTATTTTCTGTCACGCTTCCGATACGCTCGTCGGCATTTTGCATTAAAGACTGATAGCCGGGGTTGACTTTGCGCAAGGGAGAGTCCCCCATGTGCTCGTTTTTAAGCGGGGTTAGTTGTTCCTTTGTGTATAAAGGAGGTTTAGCCTGCGGCGCGTTGGAAGAGAATGTGAGCGTGCTGAGCCATAAATAAGAACTGAGTACATATTTAGGCAATACGCGTATGGTGGAATGTCCCGTGTAATGCAGGTTTCTGCTGGTAATTTCCATTGCCTTAAGGGAGCTTTTGAAAACAGGCAGCATGGTTTTAGTCGTAAGCAGTTTTTGCGTTTCTGCTCCCGTCAGCGCGGTATTATAAAAGTTAATATCTTTAACCAGCAGCTTTGTTGTTTCCGTCAGGGGCATTGCCTTTGTTCCGCGTATTATTGCGCCTGTTGCCGCAGTTGCTCTTTCGTAGGAAGAAATAGTTTCTATCATCGGCATTATCTTGCCTGATGATGCCGCGTTAAGCATTACGGGGTTTGCAAGAGAGAGGTTAACCGCCATAGCCATTGCGCCCGTTTTAGTGCGCAGCGTGTGCATAAACTGGCCCGCTATATTTTTGTAATAGGATATATTTGCGCTGAAGGCCGCTTTTCTTACTCTGTCGGCGGAAATCACTTTGCTTTGAGCAGGCTGCGTAAACACTCTTGCTAAAGGTTTAACAACTTCCGCAGGGGTTGATATGGCAGGCGTGTAAACAAGCGGCTTGCCGCTTGAGGGCGTGAGAGTGTACGAAATACGTCCGCCCGAGGATATCCCGCCGCCCGCTCCGCCAGAGCCTTCGCCCACCTGCGCGGTTAAATTGCTAAAAAAGTTTTTCTGGTCAAAAATTTGTTTATTTTCCTGTAAAGTGCCTTCTGCTTTAGGGGAAGAGGGCTTCTTTATCTGCTCTGTAATCTTTACCTTGCCGCTTTTGGAATAAGAGGCAATCATATCTTTTTGCGCGCCTTTGCCGTTTGTAAGCTTTATATTAATGGATTTAGAATTAGCCGTTTCCGAAATCTGCGCAGGTTTTGCGACGGCGGCTTTCGGCGCGCTTTTTACCTGTTTATATTTTGCCGCAAGGTTAAGTTTTACCGCTTGCGGGTTAATGCCGCCCGCGGCTATTCTTGCCCTTGTTATTTTAAGCAGATTGCCTTTGCCGCTTACCGTAACGCGCATTGTTCTTGCCGCGTTGGAAACGCTTCTTGCCATAGAAGGAATACTGTTTACCAAAGCGGTTATAAAAATTGCGCTTACAAGCACGTCCGCCCAAAAAGATGCTGCGGCTATCTTTTTGTTATTATCGTTACGTTTCTTTTTTGCTTCGTTTAAAGTTCTCTTTACCGTCCCGCCGAATTTGCCCGTTACGCTGTTGTTAACTCTGCGCTGTGTGCCTTCGTTTAAATCCCACCAGTCAAGCGTGTTTATAAACTTTGCGGCCGCAGTTCCGGCGGAAGAGCGCGCGCTTTGCAAAATACCCGTTACAAGCGGCATATGAATATTTTTACTCGGGGAACAGGTTTCAAAAGCTAACGGACTGAAGTTTGCCGCTCTAAGGCAGAGCGGTCTGCGCGCTTCCAGCGCGGTATACTGCGCAATTATTTTGTTGCTTAATTTTACTGCGGCAGGGTTTTGCGCCTGTCCCAGCATTATGCCTATGTCTTCAAGGACGTTTCTGTATGATACGTTATAGCCTAAAGAGGGATTGGTTTTTGCGACGGAGATATTAAAATCGCTCATACCGCTTGCGCGGGAGTAGTCTTCGTCAATATATTGCAGGCTTTGGCTGTAGTCATTTAAGTATCTTCCGCCGCCGCCTCTGGAAAGGTTAACGGCCTCTATGCCTTTATCGGCCCAGGAGGAAACGGAAAGCAAATCAAGTATTTGTCCGCCAAAGTTTTTAACGGCTTTAAAAGTTGTTCCTGCGGGCAGGGTATCTTTTGTTAAAAGGGCTTCTATAAAATCGTAAGCGGTTTTTGTATCAACTGCGATAAGCGCATTAACGCCCGTGCTTAAAGTGATTGCGCCATAGTCGTCTTTATATGTATCTTTTACGGCGTTATAAATAATTTTTGCGTTTTGATTTTTATCCTGTTCCCACGGGCCTGTCATACCCAGTGTTATCATAGCTTTACCGATATTGGCGCACTCGTTTTGGCGTCTTTCTTTGCCTATGCGGGCGTCCGCTCTGCCGTTGCCGCCCGCAAGACCTGGGGCGATATCGGCCATATAAGTATCGTTATCACAATATTTATCAGCGCCTTCTACAACAAATCTTAAATATTTTTGCAGGGAGTAAGCGTCGTTGCGGTTAAGGCCGTAATTCGTTACTATACTATATATATGCGGAACGGCGGCAAGCATTATATCTCTGTTATTTTTAAATTGTTTATGGTTGGTATCCTGCCCTGTTGACTGATAAATAATAACGCGTAAAATACCGTGCATCCAAACCTCAATAGGGTAGCAGTATTTGCCTTCGCACACGGCGCCGCTTTTTGAGGCTTTTCTTTCGTAATACGAGATAAGACTTTCAGGATTATATTCTTTTCTTAATAATGCTGCAACGTGAGCAACTTGCGCGTCCTGCTGTTTAAGCGCGGCGGTGTATTGGGAGTAAATGGCATTGTAATCTTCGTTAGAGAGTTTGTTGTTTTTTGCTTCTTTTGCGGCGGCCTGGGAAACTTCCTGAAAAGTTAAAGTGAAAGGAATTTTAGGTATTGATACTGATTTGGCAAGCGCAAGTTCAAGGTTTCTGTTGACAACATTGGTATTATCTCTAACCGCAACATATTGTCTTACATAGGGATTTTGCTGCGCATACAACGGGATTTGTACATTAATAAGAATAGCAGCGCTTAATGTAATAGGAAGAACTTTAGTATTGAGAATCCTGAGCAGTTTCATTGTATATCCGCCTAATATGATGATAGTTCTATAAAACAATGATAACACCTGCCCGATGTTTCCGCAAGGGAATTTGGGGTAAGCAATCACATAGGCATTTGGACCTATGCTTTTATTATTAATTTTGATTATTTAAGGTTTATATCTTTTGCCGCGGCCGACGCGCTGGCCCATGCCCAATGCAGATTATAACCGCCCAGCTGCCCGCTTACATCAAGCGCTTCGCCGGTAAAATAAAGGCCGTCAATATTTTTTACCTGCATTGTTTTGGAGGAGATACTGTTTGTGTCCACGCCGCCCGCCGTAATTTCCGCTTTATCATAACCGTTTACGGTTTTGGGGATAAAGGTAAAGGCGGTAAGCGTGTCTTTTAACTTTTGCAAATCTTTTTTATTGGTATTGGCAAGCTGCTGCGCGCCCAAATCGCCCAGCAAAAGGGGCGCAAGGCGGGCGGGGAGCAATCCCGCAAAAACATTGGAGATTATTTTTTTGCCCGTCCTGTTCTGCTCAAAAACCTCGTCTATATTAACTTGCGGCATAAAATTTATTTTAACTTCTTTGCCTGTAACGCCGTAAAGCGAAAGTTTAAAAACGGCGGGGCCGCTGAGGCCGTCGTGCGTGAATAAAAGGGAATCGGTAAAACTTTTTTTACCGCAGTTTACCTGCGCGGTAAGGGAAAGCCCCGCAAGCACATTAAACCGCGCTTTAAGAGCGTCGTCAAATATTATGCCCGTAAGGGCGGGGTAAAGGGGGGTAACGGCGAGGCCGAAGCTTCTTGCAATGTCATAAGCTGCGCAGCTTGCGCCCAATTTTGGGTAAGAAAGGCCGCCCAGCGCGCACACCACATTCTTGGCGTAAAAAATGTCTTTGTCTGTTTTAACTTCAAATATATCTGCGTTTTTTACAACGCTTAATATTTTATTGTCATAGGCAAACCGCGTCTTTTGCGGGTCTATCGCGCTTTCCAGCAATTCTAATACGGAGGAGGCGGAAAAAGCAAAAAGCTGGCCTGTTTCGCGCGTTTCAAAATTAACTTTATATTTATAAAAAAGATGCGTAATATCGCGCACGGTATATTGCGCCAATGCGGAAACGCAAAACATAGGATTGTTGCTTAAATAGTGTTCTTTAGAAATATCTTTATTGGAAAAATTGCAAAAACCTCCGCCCGAGGCCAAAAGCTTAAGCCCCGCTTTTTTATTGCCTTCTATGACGATAATATTTTTATTTTGCAGCGCGCCCGCGCACATAAGCCCGCTTGCGCCCGCGCCGAGGATTGCAACATCAAAGATATTTTGCATATTAATAGTATAAAATATTTTTAGCGGTCTTTATGTGGGATTGACAATTATGTTAGTTTAAGCTAACATATCTGTCCGCAACAAGGAGGAATTTATATGACAAAGAAAGACTTTTATCAGGCAGTAAAGGAAAGACGTTCGCGTTATGCCATAAGTCCTAAAACAACGATAGCGCAGGATAAAATAATTGAAGTTATAGAATACGCAATAAAAAATGCGCCTTCCGCCTTTAACAGCCAAAGCCAAAGGGTTGTGGTGGCTTTCGGCGAACATCACAAGAAAGTTTGGGAAGCGGCAAAAAGTATTTTAAAGGGTATGCTGCCGCCCGAGGCTTTTAAAGCCACCGAAGAAAAATTGAATTCTTTTGAAGCGGGTTACGGCACCGTTCTTTATTTTGAAGACCAGCAGACCGTTGACGGTTTGCAAAAGCAATTTCCTACTTATGCGGCTAATTTTCCCGTATGGTCGCAGCAGGCCAGCGGTATGCTGCAATATATAATTTGGACGGCTTTTGCCGCCGAGGGCCTTGGCGCAACTTTACAGCATTACAGCCCGCTTATAGACGCGCAGGTTGCTAAAGATTTTGGCATTCCCGCTAACTGGAAGTTGATTGCGCAGATGCCTTTTGGCGTGCCGACTGCGGAGGCGGGGCCGAAGGATTTTCTTCCTATTGACCAGCGCCTTAAAATATTTAAATAGGTGGGGGGATTTGTTCTATATTGTTTTATAAGGCTAGCAATTTGTTATCTTTGAGTTATTTTAGGTTTTTTTGCCGCATCGGATATTCGGGGGTTCCACCCCTCTCCAGATATACCTTGCGGCAAATAAAACCGAAACTAACCTCAAATCTAATGAAATCACGCGCGCCAATCTATAAATTTGTTCCGCATTGATAACAGCAAATCATGCCACCCATCTAAAAATTTGCTCCAGCACAAACGGCATAAATAAAATCTACACCTGCTAATCTACAAGTTCCTTCCGTGTCAGACGGCATTGATAACAGCACATCGCGTTGCTAGTCTTCAAATTTTTTCAATATTGAACAGCAACGGAATAATCAAACATTAATACATTTTTACAATTAGCATTCAGATATTTCTTCCGTCAAATCTTTCTTAACCGATATATATTCTTTATCCTCATTGTTAAATCCTAACTGGTGCAAAAATTGCGCCAACGCTTTTCGCGCTAAACATTGCCCTTTACGTTTTTTGCCTTATTGGTAATAAAGAGGTACAATATAATATAAATAAAAATATTTAAATTTACTTCACAGAAAGACGGCCTTTCTATATAGAAAAATAAAAAAATGAAATTAAGACCTAAACTCTATACCCTTCTCAAAAACAGAAGGCAGGAATTTACGCGTAAAAGCGTTATAAAAGATATAACGGCAGGCTTAGTCGTTGCGTGCATAGCTTTGCCGCTTTCCATTGCTTTGGCAATAGCCTCGGGCGTTATGCCCGCAAACGGCCTTATAACGGCCGTGGTGGCAGGTTTGGCTATCTCCCTTTTGGGCGGCAGCCGCGTGCAGATAGCGGGGCCGACGGGCGCGTTCGTCGTAATTGTTTACGGCATAATACAGCAATACGGGTTGGACGGGCTTTTGGTGTCCACTTTTCTTGCGGGTTTTATTTTAATGCTGATGGGCTTTTTAAAGTTCGGCAGCTTTCTTAAATTTATACCTTACCCCGTTACAACGGGCTTTACTGCGGGTATAGCCGTTGTGCTTTTTTCCACGCAGATAAACGACTTTTTGGGTCTTGGTCTTAAAAATATTCCAAGCGAATTTTTTGCAAAGTGGACGGTTTATATAAATAATATTCCCTCCGTTAACGCAAACACTTTGCTCGTAGGGCTTTTGGGCCTGCTGATAATTATTTTTTGGCCTAAAAAGTTTAAAGCCGTACCCGGTTCACTTGCCGCTTTGCTTGCCACCGCCGCCGTGGTTAAAATATTTAACCTTGACGTCGCCACAATAGGCAGTACCTTCGGCAATATCAAAATGACTTCTTTTACGCCCCATGTCCCGCACATAACTTTTGAT
This sequence comes from uncultured Elusimicrobium sp., assembly GCA_964490555.1. Classification (GTDB taxonomy): domain Bacteria; phylum Elusimicrobiota; class Elusimicrobia; order Elusimicrobiales; family Elusimicrobiaceae; genus Proelusimicrobium. Next base: position 7,493 of record CAZBCE010000023.1, read on the forward strand.
ATGGTTATAAATTTAATCCGCCCCGCGTTTACCATTGCGCTTTTGGCGGGTATAGAAAGTTTGCTTTCCGCCGTGGTTTCCGACGGTATGATAGGCAAAAAGCACCGCTCTAATATGGAACTTGTTGCCACGGGCTGCGGCAATATAGCCTCCGCAATGTTCGGCGGCTTGCCAGCCACGGGCGCCATAGCCAGAACTGCGGCCAACGTTGATAACGGCGGGCGCACACCCATTGCTGGTATAGCGCACAGCGTTTTCCTTTTTATTATGATGCTTTGCCTTATGCCTTATATAAACCTTATACCTATGACCGCGCTTGCGGTAATATTATTTGTTGTTTCCTATAAGATGAGCGACTGGCGCAGCTTTTTGGCTTTGTTTAAAGCCCCGCTGGGCGACGTGCTTGTATTGCTTGCAACATTTATATTAACCGTTACGCGCGATTTGGTTGTCGCCATAGAATTTGGTCTTGTTCTTGCCGCGGTACTCTTTATGAAGCGTATGTCGGAAGTCTACCACGTTACAAATATGGACGACGATATTATGGACGAAGTGCACCGCAAAGACGATATTAACCTTAAAAAAATTGCGGAGCACGTAACCGTGTACGAAATTAACGGCCCGTTCTTCTTCGGCGCGGCAAATATGTTTTTGGACACGCTTGAAAATATTAAAGACTGCAAAGTGCTTGTGCTTCGTATGAGAAGCGTCCCCGCTATGGACGCTACCGCCTACCACGCTCTCTACAGGATTTACAAACGCTGCGCCGCAAATAATATACAGATAATCTTATCCCACCCGCAGCACCAGCCGCTTAAGGTGTTGGAAAATTACGGCTTTTTAGATATTATCGGCCGCCAGAATATCTGCAAAACGATAGACGACGCGCTTATCCGCGCGGAGGAAATTGTAAATCAGATTTATGCGCCAAAGGAAAAGCCTGTTCCCGTAAAGTAGCGAAAGAATTACAATAAAACAAAAAGCCGCTTCTTTTTAAAAAAGAGGCGGCTTTTTTAATGCGCAAAAAATAAATAAACTTCTATTTAACCTGCGGTACAACGGGCTTAAAAGCTTTTATATCAGGCACGGCAAACCCCGTGGGAAAGCTTTCCGCTTTAAAAGGGTGCCATGTTTGATTCTTACCAAACGGCCCAATTTTGCCGCGCACAATCAAATCTCCGTTTTGGGCAAGCCAAATTTCCGCATTGTAAATTTTACCTTTGGGCGGGTTTAGTATCTTGCCGTATTTATATTTGCCGTCTTCGGCTTTGCTCATATCCCAAATAAAGTCCAAGCCGCAGTAGGCGGGATTGCCTATCACTTTATCGGCCTTTCTCTTTTGGGCGTAAATTGTATCGCGTACGGTTTTGCCGTCTTCTTCGTACGTAAGCAGTATTCTGCCGTATATCTTGCCGTTATATTCATAAACGGCGGTAATGCTTTTGGGTTTATTGGTTTCGTCGTCTATCGTCTGCCAAAACCCTGTTATTCCTGCTGCTGCCGCGTAAGCCGTAAACAAAAGGCTTAGGGCGGTAAGTGTGAGTTTTTTCATACTAACTCCTTGGGGTTTCTAGTAGCCCCGTGTCTTTTGGGGAGGGTGTACATCCCGCAAAAAAAATGATACCAAATAAATATCTTCTTATCCCGCTTGCTTTTGCCCGTTTGTAAAGTGCTACAATATACAAATACGTTGTACAGAGAGGTGAGTTATGAGCATTAACCTGGAAAAACAGAAACTTCCTAAATCCACTTTTACCTGCGGCCCTTCGCAGGGTCATCCGCAAATAAGGCAGACGTCCGTTTCCCAAATGTCTTTTGAGCGCAGCCACAGAGCAGGCGACCTTTCCCAAAACGGTCTTTATAAAGAAGCTACCGAAAATTTAAGAACTTTACTCGGAATACCCGCCGACTATACAATAATTTTTTACCACGGTGGCGCAACGCCCGCTTTGGACGCTGTTACCTGGAATTTAACTAAAGATTCAATATCCGGTTTAAACTTTGGCGCATTCTCTAAACTTTGGTGCGCGCAGATAGCAGCCGTGCTTGATGAATCCGTAAAAAAAGATTTTAAAAAACCTGCGGAGGGGGAATTCTTCCCTAAGGAAAAGCCCGATTATAAAGCCAGCCTTGTTGTGCTTACCCCTAACGAAACTTCCACAGGCACGCAAATCCCCGATGAATATCTTAAAGAAGCCTGGGCGCAAAAAGGGCCCGATACTTTAATCGCTTGGGACTGCACCAGCTGCGCGGGCGGACGTGATTTGCCTAAAGGTATTTACGATGTTATGCTCTTTTCCATGCAAAAATGTTTTGGCGTCGGCGGCGGCAGCAGCGTATTAATTATGAGCCCGAAAGCCATTGCGCGCGTGGCGGAAGTTAAACAAACCAGACGCATACCCTATTCTTTAGATTTGGCTGAAGCCATAGAAAGAGCGCAGACAAAGTGCCAGACATTAAATACTCCTTCCACAATTAATATATGGATGTTTAACGAAGCCTGCAAGTGGATGCTTGCCCACGGCGGCCTGCCCGCTATGGACGCGCTTTGCCGCAAACACGCGCAATATCTTTGGGATTTTGCCGCTAAAACGGATTACCTTGCCCCGCTTATTAAGGAACCCGCAAACCGCTCCTATACCACGGTAACGCTTGCGGTTACGGACCCTGCAATAAAAGATGCGGATATTTCAGCCGCGCTTAAAGCAACGGGCCTGCCTAACCTTGCCGACGGTATTAAAAAATATAACTCCGTAAAGCAAAGTTCCGTCAGAATAGCGTGCTTCCCTTTTGTTGATATAAACGGAACGGAAGAATACGAAAAACTTATGAATGCCGTAGACTTAATTGTAAAAGACATCAGGAGCGCAAAATGAACATACTTATAGCAGATAAATTTCCCGCACATTGGATGGACGTTTTAAAAACGGACCACAAGGTAACCTACACTCCCGCGCTGGACGAAAATACTTTAGCCTCAGCCGTTGCAGACGCAGAAGTTTTGATAGTAAGAAGCACAAAAGTAAATAAAGCTGCAATATCGGCCGCCCCCGCCTTAAAACTTATTATAAGAGCGGGCGCGGGTTACGACACCATTGATACCGCTTTCGCCAAAGAAAAGAATATAGGCGTTTGCACCTGCCCCGCTACCAACTCCATCGCCGTTGCGGAACTTGCAATGGGCCTTATGCTCGCTTTAGACAGACGCATCTGCAATAATGTTATTGACCTGCGCCAGGGCAAGTGGAATAAAAACGAATACAGCAAAGCCAAAGGTATATACGGCAGCACAATGGGTATTTTGGGCCTTGGTAATATCGGTAAGGAAGTTAACAAACGCGCGCAGGCCTTTGGTATGAAGGTTATCGCGTGCGACCCTACCGCGTCGGAAGAACTTATGCACGCTTTAGGCGTGGAAAAAGTTAATGATATTTATACTTTGGCTTCTAAGGCGGACGTTATCAGCGTTCACTTACCGGGAACGCCTGAAACCAACGGCGTTTTTAACAAGAAGTTTTTTGACGCTATGAAGCCCGGCGCAACTTTTATAAACACCTCGCGCGGCAGTCTTGTAAACACGGCGGACTTAATTGAAGCCCTTAAAACGGGCAAGATTAAAGCCGGCGTTGACGTGTACGAAAAAGAACCTAAAGCCGACGACAAAACTTTTGACTATACTCCCTTTGAAGGCTTGGAAAACTTTTACGGTACGCATCACATAGGCGCATCTACCGACCAGGCGCAGGACGCAGTTGCCAAGCGTGCGGTGGATATTGTTAAAGCCTATGCCGAAAAGAAAGAATATTTATACAGGGTTAATTAAATGGCTATAGTAAAACCTTTTAAGGCGTACAGGCCGACGGACAATGCCGATAAAATAGCTTGTCCTCCGTACGATGTTTTAAACTCGGCGGAAGCGGCAAAAATGGCGGAGGGTAATCCTTTATCTTTCCTCCATGTTGACAAGGCGGAAATTGACCTTCCCGCCGATATTGACTTGTACGACGACCGCGTTTATGCCAAAGCCAAAGAAAATCTGGATAATTTTATCAAAGAAGGCGTTTTAAAGCAGGAGCAGAAACCCTGCTATTATGTTTACGCCCAAACTATGGACGGCAGAACGCAGTACGGGCTTGTAGCGGCGACCTCGTGCGAAGAATACGATAAAGGCATAATCCGCCGCCACGAACTTACCCGCAAAGATAAGGAAGAAGACCGGACGCGCCACATAGAAACTTCGCAGGCTACAACGGGCCCCGTTTTTCTGGCTTATCCCGACGATAAATATATAGATTTTGTTGTGTCTAAAACCGCCGCGCATACACCCGCTTACGACTTTACGTCAGACGACGGCATACGCCACCGCGTGTGGATTATGTACGAGGAAGACGATATAAGCACCGTGCAAAACGCTTTTGCCAAAAAGCCCGTGCTTTATATTGCAGACGGGCATCACCGTTCTGCCGCTGCTTCCGCCTGCGCGCGCAAAAGACGCGCGGCAAATCCGCTTGCTCCCGCAAGTTCAAGTTACAATTTTTTCCTGTCGGTTATATTCCCCGCAAGCCAGCTTTATATTATGGCCTATAACCGCTTGGTAAAAGATTTAAACGGCAAAACGCCCGAGCAGTTTTTGGCCGCTTTGCAAAATGTCTTTACGGTTGAAAAGACTGACCTAAAAGTTCCGCCCGCCCTGCATCAGGTTTGTATGTATATGGGCAGGCAGTGGTATCTTTTAACGGCAAAGCCTTCCGCCTTTAACGCGGAGGACCCTGTTGCGGCTTTGGACGTAAGCATCTTGCAGGAAAATGTTTTAAGCCCGCTTTTGGGCATACAGGACCCGCGCACGGATAAGCGCATAAGCTTTGTCGGCGGGATACGCGGCACCGGCGAGCTGGAAAGCAAGGTTAACGGCGGCAAGTATGCTGTGGCGTTTTCTATGTTTCCCACTTCCATAGAGGAACTTTTTAAGGTGGCTGATGCTAAGCTTATTATGCCGCCTAAATCTACTTGGTTTGAACCTAAGCTGCGCAGCGGGCTGCTTGTCTATAAATATTAATTGATTGTAATTTGCTCTGTGCCGACTTATGCCGCTAACAATTAGGCGTAAGTCGGCTTATTTTTTATTTTTTGCTCACTTGGGTACCGAGAGTCGCTTCGCTCCCATTCTTCTTTGTACACCGCGTTCACAATAAAATAAAAAATAAGCTCAACCCCGCCTAATCACGCGTGCTAATCTGAAAATTTGTTCTTCGGCGAACGGCATTAATTAACTCACGCGTGCCAATCTGTAAATTTTATCCAACACAGACGGCATTAATAAAACAATCTATCAACTTGTCCTATATATAAAGTAAACGCCGTAAATCTATCTAAAAAACGCTTGACAATATGCAAATATTAATATATTCTAATATTGTAATATTATTTAAGGCGGTATATAAACATTATGAACACGGCACAACAGCAGGATTTAGAAGATTTGGCAAAGATATTTAAGGCGCTTTCCCACCCCGTACGTCTTAAGATAGCCTGCGGTTTGATAAAAAAGGAAACCTGCAACGTCAACACAATGGCCGAGAGGCTTGGTTTGCCCCAACCTAGCGTTTCCCAACATCTTAACGTGCTTAAAACCGCGGGAATAATAGAAGGTTGCAGGAAAGCCAATCAGATTTGTTACAAAGTGCAAAGCGAGCCTGTTAAAAAATTTATCAAAACTCTTGCCGTGGATTTTTGCCTTAAGCAGGAGGGGAAATAATGATAACTATTGACGCTTTAAGATGTCCGCAAAATCACCGCTGCCCCGCCATAAGGGTTTGCCCGACGGGGGCGATAAGCCAAAGCGGTTTCGCTTTACCGTTTGTGGACCAAAGTAAATGTATAAAATGCTTACAATGCGTAAAATTTTGCCCGATGGGCGCTATACAAAATAAATAAAAGGAGAAATGATTTATGATACAAACAAAATATGCAGGCAATAAAAAAGTGGATGTGCAAATTGGCGGTTTTACCGTGCATACAGATTTACCCGCTTCTATGAAAGGCGACAACAGCGCGCCAAATCCGTTTGATTTGTTTTTAGCTTCTTTTGCGGCTTGCACGGCCGTTTTTGCAATGCTTTATTTAGATAAAGCAGGCCTTTCTAAAGAAGGTTTTGATGTAGCTTTAGACCCTGTTTTTACCAAAGAGGGTTTTATGGAAAGCGCAAAGGTTATAGTAAATGTTCCCGCGGATTTTCCCGCCCAGCACGAGAAGGGTCTTATAACAATGGTGGAACATTGCAAAGTTGGTATGCACCTAAATATACCGCACAAAGTGGTTTTGGTAAGAAAATAAAAGGGAAGGCAGTTTTATAGGGGGATTTCGCCGTCCGTGTTAAACGCGGGCGGCGTTTTTATTTAAAAACCTTCCAACTCCAACACCGCTTGCGCGAAATCCTGCGGCGCGTAGGCGGCAAAATAGTCTTCTTCTTTCTTTATCCATACGGCGTTAAAGACGGCCGCGCGGCTGCCTTCCCGTGCTTTCAGGCGGGCTTGCTGCGCCTCTTTATTTATCGTTATAAAAAAAGAATGCGTGTAATAAGCGCGCAGCAAAGGGTGCAGGCTGTAGCAGCCTTCTATAACGGAAATATTTTTGAAAGGTATTTTTACCGCTTCTTCAAAGTCGCCTTTTTTACAGTTAAACGGTTTGTATAAAACTTCCCTGCCTGCTTTAAGCGGCAGAATAACTTCGTCTAAAAATCTTTGCGCGTCTATATTTGCTTTTTCTTCGCACGCGCGGTCGGAAAATGGCGGGTAAAAATCATCCGTCTTAAAAATATTGCAGTCCGCCGTTTTTGCAAATTCCCGCGCCAAAGCGGTTTTACCCGCGCAGCAGCGTCCGTCTATCGCTATAATTAAAGGTTTTTGCGCGGCTGTATTTTGCGCTGTTATCTCCGCAATTTTTTTTACGGCCTGGGAAGTAAGCATAAGATTAAATTTCTATAAGTTCGTATTCATTGCTGCCAAGCCCCAGTTTTTCGGCGTGTTCAAGGCATACCTGCCAGTCGGTAGCGGGGGAAACATTTTTAAAATGGTCATAATGTTTATGAGGACGCTTTGCAAGCACGCTGCCTTCTTTTGCGGGCATACGGTTGGCCGCGTCGGCGCAGGCTTTATCCAGCGCAACAGGATCAAAAGAGGCAAACATTCCGATGTCGGGAATTATCGGAATATCGTTTTCCGCATGGCAGTCGCAATACGGGGAAATATCAATAGCCAAACTTATATGAAAGTGCGGTCTTCCGTCTAAAACCGCTTTAGAATATTCCGCAATTTTTTTGCTTAAAATATCATTAGCTTCGTCAAAAACAGGGGTAACGGCGTCCACGGGACAAACGCCTATGCACCGCCCGCAGCCCACGCAGATATCCTGATTTATGCGCGCTTTTTTATTTGTAATTTTAGGCGCGGAAACGGCGCAAATTTTTATGCAGTTGCCGCAGCCGATGCACTTGGCTTCATTGACGTGCGGCTTGCCCGCGCTGTGCATTTCCATCTTGCCCGCGCGCGAACCGCAGCCCATACCTATATTTTTAAGCGCGCCGCCAAAGCCAGTTGCTTCGTGGCCCTTAAAATGGTTAAGACTTATAAAAATATCGGCGTCCATTACAGCGCGGCCTATTTTTGCTTCTTTCACATACTCCGCGCCTTTGACGGGCACATAAGCTTCGTCCGTGCCTTTAAGCCCGTCGGCTATTATAACATGGCAGCCCGTCGTCATGGGGGAAAAGCCGTTTTTATAGGCAGAATCTATATGGTCCAGCGCGTTTTTGCGCCCTCCCACGTACAAGGTATTGCAGTCGGTTAAAAACGGTTTGCCGCCAAGCTGCTTTACTACTTCCGCCACGGCGGCAGCGTAATTGGGGCGCAAAAAGGCAAGGTTGCCCGGCTCCCCAAAGTGTATTTTTATTACGGTAAATTTATTTTTAAAATTAATCTTGTCTATGCCCGCCGCTTTTATAAGATTTTGTAATTTCGTCGGCAGTCCCTCCCCGGGATTTGTGTGCATTGACGTAAAGTAAACTTTTGATTTTGACATAAAATTTAAGCCTCCGCAGGCTATGTAGCCTTAGCAGTAAGAATACATAATATATAAGTAAAAAACAATTTGCCAAAGCGGTTATAAAGTGCTTCGTAAGATAAGTTATAATAAGGATATATGAACAAGATAATTGTATTTGATATCGGCGGCGTTCTTATAGATTGGAATCCGCGTTACGCCTACTCCCAAATTTTTGAAGATAAACAAAAAATGGAGTGGTTTTTGACTGAAATTTGCTCTCCCGAATGGAACGGCAGGCAAGACGCGGGGCGCACCTTTGCGGAAGGCACGGCGGAACTTGTTGCAAAGTACCCGCAATATAAAAAAGAAATTGAATTTTTTTATGATAACTGGACAAATATGTTCGGCGGGCCCATACAAGGTTCCGTTGAAGTTTTAAAGCAGCTTAAGGCGCATGGCAATACGCTGTACTGCATAACAAACTGGTCTGCGGAGGGTTTTCCGTGGGCGCGCCAAAACTTCCCATTCTTAAATTTATTTGAAGACATTGTTGTCTCTGGCGAAGTTAAAATGCTAAAGCCCGACCCGAAGATTTTTAACTTACTTTTGCAAAGGCACAATATAAAAGCGCAGGACTGCATTTTTATAGACGATAATAAAGCTAATATAACAACCGCGGACGCGCTGGGTTTTAACACGGTGCATTTTAAAGATGCTCAACAGCTTAAGGCTGAACTTGCCGCCTTTGGCGTAAGCCTTTGCGGGGAGTGCGCAAGCATAAAATGAAAGCCATTATAGTTACCATAGGCGACGAGCTTCTGCTTGGGCAGGTGCTTGATACCAATTCCAAATATATTGCGCGCAACCTTGCCTCTTTGGGCGTGCAAACAACGCAAATACTTTCCGTAGCGGACGCGGAGCAGGCAATATCCTCCGCCATACAAGCGGCAATGGCGCAGTCCGATATAGTTTTTTTAACTGGCGGCCTCGGCCCCACTAAAGACGACATAACCAAAAAAGTTCTTGCCGATTATTTTAAAACCAAATTGGTTTTTAACGCAAAGGCTTTTGGCTGGCTTAAAAAGATTTTGGCCCACCGCGCCGTGGCGATGAACGAATACAACAAAACACAGGCCGTACTGCCGCAAAGCTGCGTGCCGCTGCAAAACAATAAAGGCACGGCAAGCGGTATGTTGTTTAAGCAAGGCAAAAAGGTTTTAATCTCTCTGCCGGGCGTGCCGTTTGAGACGGAAGAACTGATGGAAACCCGCGTGCTGCCGTTTTTAAAAAAGCATTATAAAGAATGTTTGCTGCGCTATAAATTTGTAAGCGTTTATAATATTTCAGAGTCCGATTTGGCAATAAAACTTAACGATTTTGAGCTTTCCCTGCCCAAAGGTTTGGGCCTTGCCTATTTACCTTCTACCGACGTTATCCGCCTGCGCCTTACGGCAAAAGACGCGGCATTAAAACATCTTACGCCGTATTTTAAAAAATTGCTTAAAGAGCTTAACGGCCTTAGGTTTATGGAGGGGGAGGCCGCTGCTTTAGAGCAAAGCGTAGCAGATTTATTTACCTCTAAAAAGCTAACGCTTGCCGTTGCGGAAAGCTGTACGGGCGGCAATATAGCCAAGGCTATTACCGCGTTGCCTGGCGCAAGCCAATATTTTTTGGGCGGCGTTGTGGCCTATAATAACGAGGTTAAAAGTAAAGTTTTGGGCGTTAATCCCGCCGATATAGAAAGCCATGGCGCGGTAAGCGAAGAAGTTGCCTGCCAAATGGCCCTTGGCGTGCTTAACCTTACGGGCGCGGATTATGCCGTTGCCACCACGGGCGTTGCTGGGCCGTCGGGCGGCACGTTTAAAAAACCTGTCGGCACAGTGTGGATAGCGGTTGCGGGCAAGAATATGGTTACTGCGCAAAAGTTTTTATTTTCCAACACGCGCGAGCGCAACATAGGCCGCAGCACCGCCAAAGCCTTACAGCTGTTAATTGACGAGGTTAAAGGAAAATAAACCGACTTATTTAAAATGCACACAAACAAAAAAGACCACTTTTAACAGTGGTCTTTTTTATGTCTAAATTACTTTTTTCTCGTGTGTGGTAAGCGTGTAATATCCGCCTATTTCTCGCTTACGATGTTTATGCAAAGGCGTAAACTCTTTTCCATAGTATCAAGCGAGGTCCATTCAAACGGACCGTGTTCGCCCGAATATCCTGCGGAAATATCAGGCGTGGGCAGGCCGCGGAAAGTCAATCTTGCGCCGTCGGTTCCGCCGCGTGCTTGGTTGATGGTGTATTTAACTTTCTCCTGCTTAAGCGCGGCAAGAAGGCACTTCATAGCGGCGGGGTGCTTTTTAAGAATGTCTTTCATATTTCTGTAGCTTTCAATTATCTTAACGGTTATCTTTGCACCTTTGTGTTTTTTCTCAATCTTTTTGGCAAGCGTGTTAAGGTCTTTTTCCAGCTGTTTAAGCTTTTTTAAGTCGTGTTCGCGCACAATGGCTTTAATGGTAACCTTTTCTATATTGCCGCTGATTTCGTTAAAGTGTACAAAGCCCTTTTCTTTGTCGCTGTGTTCGGGGCGGTCTTTTTGCGGCCAGGCGGAAACAAACTCCGCTGCCAAGGCCAGCGGGTTAATCATAATATCTTTAGCCAAACCGGGGTGAGTGGACACGCCGACAAATTCCACAATAGCGGTATCTCCGTTAAAGTTGCCGTTGCAAATGCCGTCAATACTGCCGTCAAGTGTGTAGGCAAAATCCGCCTTAAAGGTATCTAAGGGTAAAAGTTCCGCGCCGTGGGCAATTTCCTCGTCTGGCGTAAAGGCCACCAGTACTTTGCCATGCTTGGCGGCGGGGTTATTTTTAAAATATTCAAGCATGGTCATTATAATGGCAATGCCCGCTTTATCGTCCGCGCCCAAAATTGTGGTGCCGTCTGTGCTTACAATATCGTGGCCCTTGGCAAGTTTAAGCAGCTTGTCGCTGGCGGGGTTTAAATATAATTTTTTTGCGGCGTTTATCAACAGCTTTCCGCCGTTATATTTTTTGTGGAGTATGGGGGTTATGGGTTTATCCGTAAATTCTTTTACGGTATCCATATGTGCTATAAAACCAACGGAAGGCAACTTTTTGCTGCTGTTTGCGGCAAGTTCGCCCAGTACATAGGAGTGGGGGGTTAAGGTAACTTTAAGGCCGAGGGCTTTAAGTTCCGCCGCTAATACTTTTGCAAAAGCTGTCTGTTGGGGGGTGGAAGGGGTGTTGGCAACATTGGCCTCGTCCGAGGGGGTAAGTATCTTTACATACTTTTCCAGTTTAGAATACAGCACTTCTTTATTGTTCATAGTTCATCTCCACAATATTAATTATTTTAATTATATAAATTTTTGGTAGGGAATTACGGGGGGTAGCACGGAGGAAACAAAGAACACGGTTAAAGTTCCTGATAGTAAAAGCCCTCGTAAGAGAAAGTGGCAGGTTGCCCGCCCAAGGATATACAGGCCTCTTTAGAGCCGCTGAAAGAAAGTTGCGCGCGGCAGTAAAGTTTGTAAGGGCCGTAGTCTGCTGGGAGCTGCACCCAAATCATTATGCCGTTTCTGTCGGCGTTTATTGTGGGCTGGTTGCCAGACATTGCTTTTCTGTATGTATATTTATCGGAAGTACAACTGTTGCCGTCCGCACTTATCGTGCAGGGCATGGTAATATCAAGGTCGCTAAAATTTGCGGGATATTGCCCCGTTGCAAGTTTGTGGCGCATGTGGGCTTCGGCAAAGGCTCTGATATTTGTAAGCATTTCGGCAGTGCGGCTTTTCAGCACGGCAATTTGATATTGCGGCAGAGCAATGGCGGCAAGAATACCGATTATAAGCACGACTACAAGCAACTCTATAAGCGTAAAACCTTTTTTCCTGTGCATCCCGCCCCCCTATGACTTAAAAT
>CAZBCE010000024.1:0-18475 GCA_964490555.1 uncultured Elusimicrobium sp.
GGCAAGACGCGAAGGAGGGAGGGAAGGATACCGTGAGCGGCTGGAAGCCCGTGTATCTGACCGAGCAGGCGACAAAGTATTGCCGCAAAAGACGCCGCAAATTAATGCTGGCGGGGGTCTAAGATATCACGGAAGGCATCCCCCAACATATTCCACGCCAAAACAAACAACAACAAAGCCGACCCCGGCACCACAATAGTATGCCAGTAGGCAAATGGATTGCCGTGCGTGCCAAGTATCCAGTTGCGCGAAAGCGCAACAAGCTGGCCCCAGTCGGCAGTGCCAAGCTGGGAGCCCAACCCCAAAAAGCTTAGGGAAGACGCAGTTAAAACAATATAGCCTATATCCAAACTTGCAACAATGATAACGGGATAAATGGCATTGGGCAAAATATGGCGCAAAAATATGCGGCGGCGGCTTGCGCCAAGCGCGCGGGCCGCAGTAACAAAATCTCTCTCTTTAACGCTTAAAACATCGCCGCGTATCAGGCGCGCGTAAGAGGGCCACGCCACTGCCGTCAAAGCTATCATCATATTCTTTAAATCAGGCCCCAACATAGCGGCAATAACCATAGCAAGCACCATAGAGGGAACGGCAAAAACAATATCCGTGCAGCGCATTAAAACCTCGTCAATCCAGCCGCCCAAAAAGCCCGCCGCGCCGCCCACAATTATGCCGATAATAAGCGCAAAAAATACAACTGTTATTCCCACCTTAAACGCCATTCTGGTACCCCAGACTATGCCGTAATAAAGGTCGTACTGGTTTTCCGTAGTGCCCAGGATATTGACGGAGTTTGGCGTCTGCGGGTCCACCGCATAGCCAGACTGCGGCATCTTATAAGCGTCGCTGCCATGCACGGGCGCAAGTATGGGCGCAAACAAAGCGGTAAGCACAAAAAACAGCAATATAAAAAGCCCCGCAAGCGAGTTTTTATTTTTAAATATCTTTTTAAGCAGTTTTTTATCGTGCATCATTTTAATCTTATCCTCGGGTCAAGCACGCTGTAAAGTATATCGGCGGTTAAATTGCCGATAACAAACAATCCCGCCACCATAAGGGAAAAACCCATAACGCCCGCAATATCCAGCTGCTGCGCGCATTGCACGCCCCAGCGGCCGATACCGGGGTAATCAAAAACAGTTTCCACAATAACGGTACCGCCGAGCAGACGGATAAACTGTATACCCGCCAAAGTAACTATGGGTATTAAAGCATTGCGTCCCGCATGTTTATATATAACGGCAAAATCTGTTAAGCCTCTGGCATACGCGCTGCGCACATAATCTTTGCCAAGTTCCTCAAGCATAGACGAGCGCATTACCCTTACCATAAGCGCAAAAGAACCCAAACACAAAGTGAAAGCGGGCAGGAAAAGGTGGCGAAGCACGTCTAAAAATACAAAAAATTTAAAGTTAAGCAAGCTGTCTATTAATAAAAGGCCCGTGTAGTTTTTAAAGGCGGGATTGTGTATTATCATATCGCTTGTAAACCCGTATGCCCCAGGCGGAAACCAGCCCAATTTGCCGTAAAAAACCATCAATAGTAAAAGGCCCAGCACAAATATCGGCAGGGAAAAACCTGTTAAAGAAAACAGGCGCAAAAGATTATCCAAAAATTTATCTTTATACACGGCTGACACTATGCCGAACCACACGCCGAAAAATACCACAAGTATTATTGAAACTACAGCCAGCTGCACCGTGGCGGGAAGATAGGCTTTTATGGCGGAGATTACGGGCATATTTGCGGTTTCGCTGTAGCCGAAATCCCCCTTTACCATACGCCCCAGCCAACGCCCGTACTGCACAAGCATAGGGTCGTTAAGGCCGTGCTTTTGTATAACTTCTTCAAGCGAGGCCATTTGGCGCGGGTCCTGTATATAAAGCGAGGCGCGCATTTCCGGCGAGAGGCGGTGCGTAAGGAAAAATAGCAAAAATGTTACCCCCAGCATAACAAGGGGCATCATCAAAAGCCTGCGGGAAATGAATGAAAACATTAAACTATATCCTTTTTATTTCGGGCGGAACTTCTTGACGGCTCCGCCCGTTTTATATTATTTTTTATAACCTAAAACTGCGTCAAGCACAATATCGGCGGTTTGGTTGAACATTTTTAAATCCAGCCATTCCTTTGTGGTGTGGACGGACCTGTACCCTATACCGATAATAGGCGTAAATAAACCCTTGCCGAACAATATATTTGCGTCGTACCCGCCGCCGCTGGAATAAGGCTTCATAATAACGCCGTGCTTTTTTGCCGCGGCGGTAATATGCTTGATAAGCGGAGAGTTTACGGGAATATTAAGCAGGGGATATTTTTCGTAAGATTTAAAGGTGATTACGGGCTTTACGGTTTTACCGTCAACCTTTTTGGTAAATTTCTTTTCCGCCTTTTTAAAGCAGGCTTCCATATGCGCTACCTGCTTTTTAAGCGCGCCCGCTTTTCTGCTTCTGGCTTCGCCTTTAAGCGTAAGGTTGGGCATAACCACGTTTGTGGAATCCCCTCCGTTTACAACGCCTATATTGGAAACCGTAAGCGGGTCTATGCGGCCTAACTTCATTATGGAGATTGCGTAAGCGGCAACTTCCAAGGCGGAGATACCTTTTTCAGGCTCCACACCCGCGTGCGCGGCAATACCTTTAATTTCCACGTCAATAACGGCGGCTTCGGGCGCGTTTACGATAATTTTATCGTTATTATCGTCGTCCAAGATAAGCCCTTCGCGGCCTTTCACTTTACTTACGTCAAAATTCTTAGCGCCGTACATACCGTTTTCTTCGCAAAGGGTAAAGACGGCTTCTATCGGAGGATACTTTTCCCCGCTTTCTTTAAGCGAACGCATAACTTCCAATATTATGGCAATACCCGCTCTGTCGTCCGCACCTAAAATTGTTGTACCGTCGGAGGTAACTTTATCGCCCTTAACAACGGCCTTAATATTTTTGCAAGGCGTTACCGTATCAAGATGCGAGCATAAAATAAAAGGAGCGGATTTAATTGTCCCCGCCAGCGCGCCTATAACATTGCCCTTTGCGGTTGTTTTAAATTTAGACCCTGCGTTATCGTGGGTTACGCGGCAGCCCAAAGCCTTAAGTTCGGCCTCTGCGGCAAGCTGCATATTAAGCTCGTTAAAAGATGTGGATTCAATCTTTGTAAGTTTTATAAATGTGTCCAACATTCTTTTATAGTTTATTTTTACGGTCATAGTATCTCCTTTCTTCCGTTTAATATATCTGCGCGAGCCAACGGCAGAACGCCGCTTAAAAGCAGTTTTGTTTCGCCGCTTTTGGGGTTTTTAAACAAGTCCGCTGCGGGGCCTTGTTCCGCTACGACGCCGTTATAAAGCACGGCTGCGCTGTCGCACAAAAAGTTGCAAAGAGCCAAATCGTGGGAAATAAAAATCAAGCTTAAATTATATTCTTTTTTTACGTCTATAAGAAGGTTTAATATCTGCGCCTGTATGGAAACGTCCAAAGCGGACACGGGCTCGTCGGCTATCAACAGTTTAGGGTCTAAGGCCAAGGCGCGGGCTATGCCGACGCGCTGACGCTGCCCGCCCGAAAACTCGTGCGGGTATCTGTCTAAAAATTTTGAGGCAAGGCCGACTAAGGAAAGCAGCTTTTTAAGTTTAGCTTCGCTATATTTTACATTGTGTATTAAAAACGGTTCTTCTATAATCTGCCGCACGCTCATACGCGGGTCAAGGGAAGAATAAGGGTCCTGAAACACAACCTGCACTTTACCGCGAAGCCGCCTTAACTCCAGCCTGTGCAGGGTGGAAATATCCTGCCCGTCAATAATAACGCGCCCCGAGGTCATTGTTTCCAAACCCAAAATTATTTTTGCCAGTGTTGTTTTGCCGCAGCCCGAAGGACCGAGCAGACCAAAACTTTCCCCCTCTTTGACGGTAAGGGAAACGCCTTTTAAAACCTCCGCGCTTTGACTGCCGCCGAAAAGCGAGGTGTTATTATAAACTTTCCTTAAGTTTTCTATCTTTAAAATATCAGTCATCATCGTCCTCCGCATACATCCAGCAGCGTACCTGATGATTATCCCCCGCCATAAAAACGGGCGGGCATTCGTTTTTGCACTTCGGCATTTTAAACGGGCAGCGCGGTTCAAAACTGCAGCCTTTAAACACTTCCCCGGGTAAGGGCGGCGCGCCAGGTATGGCGTTTAGTTTTGTCTGGCGGCTTTGCAAGGTTACGACGGAACCCAGCAAACCTTTTGTATAAGGGTGGAGAGGATTATTAAAAAGTTCCTGCTTGGCGGATTCCTCCACCTTCTGCCCGCCGTAAAGCACAATAACGCGCGTGGCGATATCGTCTACAATGGCAAGGTTGTGGGTGATGAAGATAACCGTCATATTATTTTCTTTCTGCAATTTTTTGATAAGCTCTAAAATTTGTGCCTGAACGGTAACATCAAGCGCGGTGGTAGGCTCGTCGGCAATAAGTATTTGGGGGGAGCAGCAAAGCGCAACCGCTATCATAACGCGCTGGCGCATACCGCCCGAGAGCTGGTGAGGGTAACTTTTGAAAAATTTCTTGTCTATGCCTACTTTTTCCAATAATTCGCCCGTTTTTTTAAGGGCTTCTTCTTTAGTTATTTTTTTATGGGCAAGGATAGCTTCCGCTATTTGTTCTTCCACGGTAAAAACGGGGTTTAGGGAAGTCATGGGGTCTTGAAAGACCATTGCAATTTTTTCGCCGCGTATCTTGCGGACTTCGCCCGCAGACAATTTTAAAATGTCCTTTTGCTCAAAAATAATCTCGCCGTTATTGACGCGTGCTTCTGGCGGCAGCAGGCGCATAAGCGACAGCGCGTGAATGGTTTTGCCGCAGCCCGATTCCCCCACTACGGCAAGGACTTCCGCCTTTTCAAGGGAATAACTGAGATTTTGCAAAACGGTTAAATCAGCGCCGTCTTCGTTGAAACTGACGGTAAGATTTGATATTTTAATCACAATAAATTATATCAATGTTTGCAAGTATGATGCACAAAGTTATTTTGCGCGCGGGCCCACGGCAAACAAAGCCCGTATATTTTTGTAAACTATATATATGAAATATATTTACCTTATTTTAATCGCGCTGCTGTGCGCGTGCGGGCCTTACGAAACGGTTAAAATAACTCTGCCCAACGGCTTTACGGTTAAGGCGGAAATTGCCGATACGCCGCAAAAAGCGGAACTGGGCCTGATGAACAGAAACTCTTTGGGCAAGCACAAAGGTATGATATTTCCGTTTGATAAAGATGATTCCCGCCTGTTTTGGATGAAGAACACTTATATAAACCTTGATATACTTTTTATAACGGCGGATAAAAAAATTGCTTCTATCTCGGCAAATGTACCGCGCTCATACAAAAATACTCCGCAGGAAGAAGTCGCCCTTGCGGGCGGGTACGGTAAATATGTATTGGAACTGCCCGCGGGAACCGCCGCGAGGGAGAATCTTAAGGAAGGCGACACTTTAGTATTTAATTTATGAAAAAACTGCTTTTTGCTTTTTTGTTTTTACCTCTTCTTTTAAACGGGGCGGAAATTAACTACCCCGCGCTTAACGATATTGCAAAAGAACACCTTATAAACCTTATTAATATAGATACTTCCCAACCAGACCCTAACGAAACTCTTGCCGTGCGCTATATATATAAAGTGCTTAACAAAAATAAGATAGACTGGGATATTTACCGCGCGGAAAAACCGAGGGGAAACCTTATCGCCGTGCTTAAAGCAGATAGAGATTACGCCAAAGAAAATAAAGAACCCGCTTTAATACTTGTAGCCCACCTTGATACCGCGCCCGTGCAGGAAGGCTGGGCCGTGCCGCCCACAAAAGCCACTTTAAAAGACGGTAAAATTTACGGGCTCGGCTCTACCGACGATAAAAACTATGCCGCCGTTAACCTTACCATCTTAACCTGGCTTAAACAGAACAATATAAAACTTAAACGCGATATAATATTTTTATTTACCGCCGACGAAGAAAACGGCAGCGCAAAAGGCATAAAATTTTTATACGATAAATATCCCCAAAAACTTCAGGCGGGCTTTGCCTTAAATGAAGGTGGCGGAATAATAAAGGGCGAAAACAGCATAAAAGATATTTTATTTTTGGAAGCGGCCACAAAAATGTATATGGATATTTTGGTTACCGCGCGCGGCGAGGGCGGGCATTCCGCAATGCCCGGGCAGGCAAATGCGATATATAAACTTTCGCAGGCTTTGTCCGTTATAGAAAGCTACCAAAGGCCGCTAAGGCTTTCCCCTTTTACAAAAAACTTTTTTGACAGAATTTTTGCCTATCAGGACGCCGACGCCAAAACAACAATATCACTTTTAAATTCGTCCGACCCTATGCAGGCAATGCAGGCCGCCAAGATAATAAGCGAAGACCCGTTTTTTAAAGCGCAGCTTATGGATACTATTTCCCCCACGGTGGTAACATCTGGGGTAGACGCCAACACTTCCTCGTCGGAAGCTTACGCGACGCTTAACTGCCGCTTATTGCCCGACAGCGACCCGAATAAATTTTTTGAAAGTCTTTCCGCGCTGTTTGCAAACGACCCTTTGGTAAACCTTTCCATAATAGAAAAGCCGGAGCTGCCTTTCCCCCAGCCGCCCGCGCGCAGCGACGACCTTTTATTTAAATCTTTAGAAGCCGCCGCCGCAAAAATTATGACTGGCTCGCTTACAATCGCGGGTATGACGCCCGCCTCCAGCGAGAGTGAATTTTTAAGACGCCGCGGCGTTATAACCTATGGCATAGGCCCCGTAATGCCGGGCGAAACGGAAGGCCCGCACCAGCCTAATGAAAGCATAGCGGAAGAAGATTTTTACCAGCAGCTTAAGCTTACGCTTGAAACCGTGCTTAACTTTACGGAAATAGGCCGCCAGGTTATTTCCCCCGCTGCGGCCGCGCCTATTGCCGCCGCGACGGTAACAACAGCCGCACCTGCCGCCCCCGCTGCGCCGCAGACGCAAGCCGCGCAGCCTGCACAACCGACGCAAAAATAGAAGAATACAAACAAATTTTAAACCGTCAAAAATCCCCCGCTTTCCTTAGAAAACGGGGGATTTTTTATTTATAAACTTATTTTATTTATTCATGCTCGCAACAGTCGGGCGCGGGCGTCCACTGGGTCTGCCAGACATTATTAATACATTGTTTTGTCTTATAACCTCTTACGGCGCAGGCTGTTGTTTCAATTCTAACGCAGGTATTTGTATTTTGTCCGATGCAACCTGTCCCGCTGCAAGGAGAACTGCACCCTGCCGTTGTGGAGCATGAGCTCCATGCGCCTGCTTCCCACTGATTTGTTTGGGCGTTGCAGGTTACCGTTCTCGTCTTTGCGCCGCAGTTGTCGCAATATTCCATAGCCGCAGGCTTGGAAGCTTCAGAGCAGCCTACGCAGTTTGTCATATCCCAATTCTGCCACACATTGTTAACGCATTGTCTGGACTTATGACCTCCTGTGCAAGCGATAGACTCCGTCTTGACGCAACTGTTCTCAGGTTGGGCGTTGCAGCTTTCCCCTACGCAAGGGGAACTGCAGGACGCGGTAACACAACTGCTCCACGCGCCCGCTTCCCACTGATTAGTTTGCGCATTGCAGGTTACAGTTCTGTTTTTTAAACCGCAGTTGGAGCAGTATTCCATAGTTGCGGGTTTGGTGGCCTCTGTACAGGAAACGCAATTAGTTAAATCCCAATCTTGCCACACATTATCTACACATCTTCTGGATTTATGTCCGCCCGTGCAGGCTATGGCCTCCGTACGAACGCAACTTGTGGTGTTGGCACTGCTGCAGTCGGAACCGAAACACGGGGAAGAGCAACCCGATACTGTTTTGCAGCTGCCCCAAGCGCCGATATCCCACTGGAAAGTAGTTGTATTGCAAGACACAGTTCTTATTTTTATACCGCAGTTGGAACAGTATTCATTGGTGGCAGGCATTGCGCCGGGGCAACAGCCGCCCGTGGAGCAATTTGTGCAGGCGGAAGAATCCCATTCGCCCCAGACATTATTTGTACAGTTGCGGATTTTTTGTCCTGTAAAGCCTGCAGGGCAAGGCGAAGTGTCGGTTTTGTTGCCTATACACTGGCCGAAAGCGGAAACCTGCCATTGGCCTGTTGCGCTATCGCAGGTTACAACCCTTGTTTTTACGCCGCAGTTATCGCAGTCTTCCGTTGAGGAGGGTTGCGGCTCGCTGCATTCCAGCGGGTCGGGAGTAACTGGGCCTGTAGGCGGCTCGGGCGTGGAAGGAACGACTTCCGTCTTACAAACATCACCCGCAGCGCCGACTACATTAGAAAAAGAACTGCAAATATCGCCCGTGCAGCCTAAACCCGAACGATTATATCCCGTGGAAAAAGTAAAGCTAACGGAACCTTTTTCGTAAGTTGCGCTGGCGCAGGCATTATCATTATCCAGCGTTAACGTATAGTTTTTTACTTTAAGACTATTACCATCGGCAACTTCCTTTCCTTTATCGGACGTAATTTGCCCTATACCTTCAAAAGAGGCGGAATAGTGTCCGTCTTTCGCAAATCTTTGCAGCTGTTTGTTACGTACCATTTCAAGCAGGTTGATAGCTTCAACCGCGCGCGACTTTGTTACAGATTTGGTGTACATAGGATAAGCTATTGAGGCTAAAACCGAAATCACAAGCACAACAACAAGAACTTCGGTAAGAGTAAACCCATGTTTCTTATTAGCAGAGCACATTGTAGTCATTTAAGACTTCCTTTGTTGCAGAATTAACTGATTTAAGCCCCGCTTTATACAACAGCCGAAGCTTGCTTAATTCTAGCACAAAATCTGATTTTCTCCAAAAGGAATGTGAAGCCTCTCAAGAGCCGAGGCTAAAAACAAAAACGGCCCGCGTGTATTGCGCGGACCGTTAAATAATTAAGCTGATTATGCGTTTTAAACTATTTCAGCGCTATCGCGGCAAGAGTTTTGGCTTTATCCGTCTTTTCCCAAGGGAAGATATCTCTGCCGAAGTGTCCGTAAGAAGCCGTCTTAAGATAGATAGGCCTTAACAGATTAAACTGCTCTATTATGGCGCGGGGCTTCATATCAAAAACCTTTTTGCAGATTGCGGTAAGCTTATCATCGTCGATCTTGCCTGTGCCTAAAGTATCAAGGTAAAAACCGACAGGCTCTGCCTTGCCGATGGCATAAGCCACCTGTACAGTACATTCTTCCGCCAAATCCGCCGCCACAATATTTTTGGCTATGTAACGGGCCATATACGCGGCCGAGCGGTCTACCTTTGTCGGGTCTTTACCGCTGAAGGCTCCGCCGCCGTGCGCGCATCTGCCGCCGTAGGTATCAACGATAATCTTGCGGCCTGTCATACCCGTGTCGCTTTGCGGGCCGCCTACAACAAATTTGCCCGTGGGGTTAATAAGATATTTGGTTTTATCGTCAACCCATTTACCCAGGACGGGAAGAATGGCCTTTTTAATAAGTTCTTGTCTGGCGGCTTCGGTTATTTTTTTGCCCGTCTTATCTAAAATTTCTTCCGTATGCTGGGTGGAAAGAACAACCGTATCCACGCGGACGGGGGTTGCGTCTTTATACTCAACAGTTACCTGAGATTTGGAATCAGGCCCGATGTATTTTAAAACTTTATTTTTTCTTAAAGACGCTAAATTTATAAGAATCTCGTGAGCAAGCTGCAGGGGAAGCGGCATATATTCCTTTGTTTCCTTGCACGCGTAACCGACCATAAAACCCTGGTCGCCCGCGCCGCCGATATTAACGCCCTGGCTGATATCGGGCGATTGCTTGCCTATAACATTTATTACGGAACAGGTTTCATAATTAAAGCCATATTTCGCATCCGTATAGCCGATATTTTTGATCGTTTGGCGCGCAATGGCGTCAACGTCAACCCAGGTATCGGTGGTAATTTCCCCTCCGACAACAACCAAGCCGCGGGTGATATATGTTTCGCACGCGACGCGGGCGGCTTTATCCTTTGCAAGGATGCCGTCCATAATAGCGTCTGAAATTTGGTCGCAGACCTTATCGGGATGCCCTTCGGAAACGGATTCCGAGGTTAAATAATATTTTCCTTTTCTCATAATGTTATCCTCTTAAAATGATATTATATCAATTATGGAGATGAAATTTTTATCCTGGAACGTAAACGGCATAAGAGCCGTGGAAAAAAAGGGCTTTAAAGACTGGCTGCTGGCAACCGCACCCGATATTATCGGCTTGCAGGAAACCAAGGCCTGGCCCGAGCAAATTCCCGCGTCCTTAAAAGAAGTTGAGGGATATTACTGCTATTTCTCCCAGCCGCAGCGCAAAGGCTACAGCGGCGTCGGCGTATATACAAAACAAAAACCTTTAGAAGTAAGCTTTTCCCTGGGCGCGGAAGAATTTGACGCCGAGGGCCGCTTTATTATGCTTACTTACCCAAAATTTTATTTTATTACGGTCTACTTTCCAAACGGCGGGCAGGGCGAGCACAGGATTGAATATAAACTGCGCTACTATGACGCTTTTTTGAAACTTTGCAAAAAGCTGTCAAAAGAAAAACACGTCATAGCCTGCGGCGACGTAAACACCGCCCATACGGAAATTGACCTTGAACACCCTAAACAAAACCAAAATACAACAGGCTTTTTGCCTGAAGAGCGGGCGTGGCTGGACAAATTTTTTACCGAAGGTCTTACGGATACTTTCCGCCTGTTTAACAAAGAACCCAAGCAGTATACTTGGTGGGATTATAAGACGGCGGCGCGCACGCGCAACGTAGGCTGGCGTTTGGACTATTTTATGGTTAGCAACGGGTTTGTGCCTAAAGTAAAAAAAGCTTATATTCTTAGCGATGTGCAAGGCTCTGACCACGCGCCTGTGGGTATTGACGCGGACCTATAATAAAATACTAAAATGACTGTGTGATTAAAAAAGGAGCAGGGAATGAAACTTTTTAAATTTTTTATTTTAATTTGCGCCGCCGCAGTTTTTGCCGCCGCACTTGGCGGCTGCGACAGAAGACCAAAAGCCGAAAAAGAAGCGGTGAAAAGAGCGGAAGCCGCTTTGCCTGAGGTTTCCCCCCCATCACAAGTTAAGACGGATAATGCCGTGATACACGCAGGCACCTGCTCTGCAGACAGCGATTGTGTGGCCGTTTTCCCCAGTTGCTGCGGCGAGGCTAACCCGCCTTATTACATCAACAAACTTTATAAGGAAGACTTTATTGCCGACTATAAAAAAATCAATAAAGAAGACCCCTGCCCCAAAGATTTAATGTGCCCTATATCATACTTCGGCAAGGCAATTTACACAAGTTGCAAAAGTAATATTTGCATAGAAGCAATGCCGCTTGCGCAAACTATGAAAGAGCCCGTAAGCCCCGCGACACTTAAAGAAGAAGCCGCCAGAAAAGAAGCTATAAAAATAATAGCCAGAAACAGAGCCGCGCTTGCCGCAAAAGAACATAATTTTAAGGTGCCGACCGCCGAGGGAGCAGCAGGCGCAGACACCTCAAAAATATCCGTAAAAGCCGTTAAGTCAAGTGCGTTCGCCGTCAAAACGCCAACTGCAAAAGCGGCCCATACACAGGCAGTCGCCCCTGCGGCAAAGAAAGCCGCCCCGGCCGCCAAAGCGCAAGTTGCCGCGGCAAAAACAGCGGAAAAGACAAACAAATAATATGCCGCGCGGACGGGGAGAGGCGGGATTGCACGTCTTAAAAATATTATTTTTATTTTAAAAGTTTCGTTAATTTGATAGAATATCTTTATTGAAGTTAACTAAAGTCCAGTTAAGTTTAATTGAGTTTAGCTAATGTCAGTCGCGCTTAGTTAATGTCGGATAAATTTAGAAGATGTAGCTTTAATTTGACTTTAGTTATATTTGACTGACTTTAACTGATTTACCAAAAATTTTAATAAGTACAATTTGTTTTGTGATAGCTTTTTTTCGCGCCCATAGCTCAATGGATAGAGCACTTCCCTGCGAAGGAAGGGATACAAGTTCGATTCCTGTTGGGCGCATTTTAGTTTTATCGTCGTGGCTACGACGTTAAATTTGCCTTAAAATAAAAAAGTCCTCCGACGAGGATTTTTTTATTTTACGCTTGTAGCCGTCTTATAGGGCTATCTCAAACAAGCAAATATCGGCTTTTTACCGACGACCTCTCTCTTCGCCAATTCCCAGGTATCACATGATTTTTTTATTATAATAAGGATAATAACATGATAAAAAAGAGCGCAGATAAACAACTTATTCCTTATTTTATGGGTGGCAATTTGACTTATTATCCTCATCCTTTAACAAACCCCATAAAAACTACTGCCAAACAGAGAAAAATAAATCCCTTGAAAGTAAAAATGAGAGATTTAGCCCGTTTACAACAAATCTCAGCACATACCACTTATAGATTTTTAAAATTCCAACCAGATATAGCACTTATTCTTGCCAGAGGCGGAATACCTTTAAATTTTTCAATAATTAATCGTCTAATAAGAATGAGAGATAACGGAAATCACTCTATTTCCAAATATTTATCTGGCAAAGTATTTCATGTCTTCCCTGGCTTAGAAAGCTTATGGGCGGGCATGCCAGAAGAAAAAACTTTACCTACAGAAAAATCTTCAGTAAAATTTTTCTTAAAAGAAATGACATCATTTATTAACAAGTTTTTTGAAGAGATAAAAACTATAAGAATATTTTATTTAGATACTACCAATACAGGAAGAACCTTAATACAAACATTAAAGATATTAAGCACCTTATCTGAAAAAACTAATAAAAAATTCATATTGTCTGTACATGGAGTAATCAATGTGAAAAAAAACAAAAAGTGCACATCTAAATATACAACAATGGGACCCAAGAGAAAAGCTATAAGGATTCTAATCCCTTTCAAAAACAATGTATTCCCTAAAAAAAAGTACCGAATTAAAAATATAATAATTAATTCATGGCGTTTCTACCCTATAGCAAATCTGTTCACTGAAGACATCTCAGATTGCTTAACAGCAGATATGCTCAAAGGAAAATATCTAATAGAACATAATGTAAGAAGGGATATTATTCTGACTAGCGATTATGGATATAAAATATCTGGCATTACAAGTCAAGACAGTCTATCTAATAGCCTAATAACTATGCTTGCAGAGATTGGTCCTATAGGGATTTCCAGAAAAATACACATACAACAAGCTATACAGAAACCAAAGAAAAGAAAATCGCCTCTTTCTATTGCAAAAATCTTAAAACATTGGAGTAAAAAAAATCTTCCTCCAAGATATAGATTAACCTTTAAAATTTTCACAGGAATCTATTAGGAAAATTCCTTTAAGTCATAAATTATTAGTATCTATATTTTTAAATTATTATTGGTTTACAGCTATATCGTAGCTTTATTTAATTAAGAATTATATGTTTTGCCAATCAGTTTTTCTGCATAAGTTTTCAAACTTAAAGCAAATTGCTCCAAAAAACCATCATATATTGGTGAAGCGCCTAAAGGCCGCTTGAGGCTACAGGACGAGAATTTTTCAAATTGAGACAGTGTGAAGCTATGTTGCAAACTTACCATGCTACCCGCCCACTCATTAGCATATCGAAACCGTATGAAGACTTTGGCTGTAGCCTCTAAGTTGTCAAAAAACATCTTAATTAAATAGTCGCAGTCAGCAGTCCCTTTGCAACAGTCTATCCTCCATATATCGTAAATTTCTTTTTGTACTATTTTGGGCAGCTTTAAAAAAATCTCGTCTAAGTCATGAACTTTTTTAACACTGATCTTTTTATTTTCGGCTATGGCTTTTAAATATAACTCACAGGCAAAGGCCATATTAACCTTTTCCGGTATCAATAGAGGGGCATTTTCCATTGTAGCTACTCCCTTTTTTTCAAATCGCTCCCAACCACACCGTTTTGCGGCTTCTAAAAAATCATTTGCGTTTTCTAACAATCCTGCGACTTTTGGCATACTTAGTTAACTCCTTTGTCTGGCTCCATAAACATATTTTTTATAATTGGCCAAACCTACTCAAGTCTTATAATATTTTTACTTGATTCATAATAGAGAAGATCTCCAAGAGTTTTAAAGGGTTTATCCATATCAGCATACTGAACTGGCATTCCGTTACTCAAAGCAATCTCTATAAAAAGTCTTTGAAGATTTAATATTGAATTATGTAGTCCTATCAATAGCCAACTTATCTCCTCATCAGAGAATTCAACTTTATCTCCACAATGCAATATCTTTATAATTTGTATAAATTTGATTTCTATTTTTTTAGCACCAGAAGAGAAATCATTTACAATATGCATCGGCAGTTTTACCTTATTTTCTCCTATTGTCGCATAAATTTCTATTCCAGGTATGTATATAGTAATATTATCTCTATTAACTATACTCCCATAATGCACTATAGCTGTTCTCATATGTTGCATACTCTGCCAAAATCCAGCATGTTTTTTTAGCTTTCCATCCATTAAAATATCTATCTTTTCCAATTTTTTATTAAAACCTAATTTACCAAAATCTTTGTTACTAAGTGAACCCTTTTTTTCTTTCCTTATTTCAACTAAAAGAGGATAAATATGACATAGCAACATTTCAAAATCTTCAATACCATTTCTTAAAGCAGCTCCTTTAAGCAAATCTTTAAAAAATGGTTTTAGAAATTCAAAAGTAAGGGGGGCATGGAAATATTTTAAATTATCAATTATGTTATATGATTTGACATTAAAATTATTCTTTTCATTAGTTATCGTTCCAAGACATAAAGCATTAGCGGCAATTCTTGACAATAGAACATTAAATAATCTTCCCAAATCATATATTTCTTTTTCGTTTTGCATAACTAAATTATACTAATTAACTCCAAAAATTTTCCTGTTCCATAAAATCCAAATACTTATCGGCCAGGCCCATAAGCTCGCTTAAGCGCAAATTCGTTGGGTTTTTATTCTCAAAAATATCCTTAATTATCCTAGGCGAAAGATACTTTAGGTTAATATACCTGTATATAGTGCGGTGTTGCAACCCCGTTTCCTTTTCCAGCTCCCGCGCGGTCTTGCCGCGCTCCATCTCTTTGGCAAACTTCCAGCCTAGCGCAAGGCCGCGCACAAGGCTCTCATTCATCTGCCTCACCGTTATAATATTATTGGCGCAAGTCGCCCGCAATTT
The DNA here is from genome assembly GCA_964490555.1 of uncultured Elusimicrobium sp. Taxonomy (GTDB): domain Bacteria; phylum Elusimicrobiota; class Elusimicrobia; order Elusimicrobiales; family Elusimicrobiaceae; genus Proelusimicrobium. The sequence goes on from CAZBCE010000024.1 coordinate 15,175, forward strand.
CGTACTGCTGCTGTTAGACGAGATTACCAATAATATAGATTTGCAAACAAGGGAACATATACAGCAGGTGCTCACAAATTACCCCGGCGCAATGCTGGTTATCTCTCACGATACGGAATTTATAAAATCACTCGGGATAGAAAATATTTATATTGCAGAAAACGGACGGATAAAAAAATATTAAAATTTTCCAAGGCGGTCATTACCTGCGGTTTTGATATTTATTCTGTTATAATATGGAAACAGGGGATAACAAATGCAGAAAAAGAACGGCTTTACTTTAATAGAGTTATTAGTGGTTGTTTTGATAATAAGCATACTGGCGGCCATCGCAATGCCGCAGTACGAAGAATCAGTTGAGCGCACCAGAATTGCGGAAGCTATGGCAATGACCAAAACTATCGCCCTTGCAAACGAAAGATACCGCCTTGCCACTGGCAATTATGCCGACTATATCAGCCAGCTTGATATAAGCATACAGGGCACTGGTTCCGCCCCCACGGCCCGCATACAAACCAAACACTTTTTATACACCGCTTCGGCCGCGCAAAATTACTTAGTTATCTCCCACAGGCTGCCCGCGTACGAAACTTACTACCTATACATAGTACCTGGCAACACAAAAATACGCTGCTCTTTATACGCCACGGCAAATGATTTGCAAAAAAAATTGTGCAATAAAATTAATAACGACGGCGGAATATAGCAATTAAAAACGTCTGTCGGCGTTTGCGTGCTCTTCCTGCTCATTGATATGAGCGTAAGGGTTTTGCACGCTATCGGGCGGGATATATTTAAAGTTTCTTCCGTCGTCCTTATAAAGCGGGCCCGTAAATAAATCTTTAATATAAAAATACGCGCTGTATACCGCCAAAAGCAGCGTTAAACACGCAAAAAATATAAATATTTTGCCTATCAAAATATCATAATCCAACAGGTTAACAGGGCCCAAAATATAATACCAGTCGCCTTTTGTTCCCGCGCCGAAGTTTGAAACCATATCAGACGAAACCAAACGCATAAGACTGCTTCTTGCGTCGGCGGCGTATACGCCCGCCCCGTAGAAAGTAGTGCTTAACCAATACAAAATTGCGGGCGTAAACAAATTACCGCCTTTAAGCCTTAGCGCAAGCCAATAAATAATAATCGGAACAAGGGTTTCGGGCAAATTACCGTTTAACGAAACCCACCAGTAAGACCACCCGTCGCGCGATGTAACGCCCAAAAGCTTCGCCCAAAAATTATGCCCCGCCTCGTGTATCAAATAGTTTGGCATATAAATAAATATATTATTTAAAAGACTGCCCGGCACATAACCTTCCGCAGTAATTTTTATCCCCGTATAATGACGGTAAAGCAAAACAAGAAGAACTATAAAAATAAGCACATTAAGCCAGCTATAGCCAAAATACAAAAAACTTTGTTTATGAGGGTCCGCAAACGATAAAACACTTTGCCCGTTAAGGCCGTACGCCCTGAAATGGGTATATAAAGAACGCAAAAACCACGCGGCAAAAGCGGTAATTATGACAAATTCAAATATAGTCGGTATAAGCGCAATAAAACCGTATATAAACATATCTCCCCCAAAACACCTATAAAAAGAAACAACAGATAAAGTCTATCAAAAAATACCGAACGGAAATATAAAAACCCGCAAGCCGAAGCAAGCGGGTTTTTTTGCGTAAATAAAATAACTTTTAGTGTATGTCGCCCATCCACCTTTTAATAGGCTTCATAATAAGTATAAGTATCAGCGCGGCAACGACGGGCCCTGCTATCAATCCGCCGAAAAACGCCTGATTGCTTATAACGCCAAAATAGCTGGAATACACGCCCGCAAGTTTATTTGCCGCGGCATTGGCCAACTTCCACACGCCCATTAAAATACCCACATATTGCAAAGGCGCAAGCTTGGTTACCAAAGAAAGGCCGACAGGGGACAGGCATAATTCGCCCGTCGTAAATGCGGCGTAAGCAAACACTAAATAGAACATACTCACTTTAATACCGGGGCCCATTTGCATTGCGGCTAAAAGCAGCACAACATACCCAAGCGCAAGCAGCCATAACGCCCACACAAATTTAGCGGGAGTGGTAGGCTCTTTTCCCTTTTTGGCAAGGTCTATCCATAGTTTGGAAAATAACGGGGCGAACAAAACCACAAACACGGGGTTAAGCGACTGGAACCACGTCGCAGGTATTTCCCACGAGAAGCCGAAAAGGTTTATCATTCTGTTTGTATTTTCAAATGCGAAAAGATTTAAGGCCGCGCCCGACTGCTCAAACGCCGTCCAAAAGAATATGACGAAAAAGGCAAGAATAAAAATTACGGTGATTTTCTTTTTCTCTTCTGATGTAAGCGGCACTTTTACGGCTGCTTTCTTTTCTTCCTTAGAAAGTTTTTTGGGTTTATCGCCCACGCCTTTAAAGTATTTTTCTTTACCCCAAAGGAAGATGCCCAAGCCGATAAGCATTGCTACGCCTGCCGTCCAAAAACCGTATTTCCAACCCAGTTTTTCGCCTATGCCGCCGCCAATGATACCCGCCAAAAATGCGCCAAGATTAACAGCCATATAAAAATAGGTAAAGCCGCCGTCCCTGCGCGGGTCGTTCTTTTGGTAAAGGCTGCCGACAAGCGTGCTTATGCTTATCTTAAAAAAGCCGTTACCCATAATTAAAAGGCCGAGCGCGCTGTAAATTATGCCGATGTTTTCAAAGCCGAGCAAAAACTGGCCTGCCGTAATCATCAATGCGCCCCAGATAATTGCCTGTTTTTGGCCTATAAATTTATCGGCCACATAACCGCCGATAAGGCCGGACAAATAAACCAAGCTGGTAAAAGAACCGTAAAGGTTGGCGGCTTCCGCGCGCTCAATCTTTAGGGCGTAAATAAAATAAAGTATAAGCAAAGCGCGCATAGCGTAATAGCTAAAACGTTCAAATGCCTCCGCCGCGCAAATAAGCCAAAGGCCTGCGGGCTGTCTTTCCTGTATATTGTTCATAATCCTCCAAAGTTACGACTAAGGGTTGTGAGCCTTTTTTATTATACAAAATTCCCTTTAAAATACTTACCGCCGCGCAAGCGGACGCGAAAAAAGCCTTATCCTTAGTCGGATAAGGCCTTTAAAAATTCCCTTGCCGTTTTATAACCCTATTGTTATAGCGCGCGGCAAAAGCAAAGCTGTTTACTTAAGTATTTTATAAGCGCAGATAACGTCTTTATTTATTTGCTGCACAAGGTCGCCAAGACTTTCAAATTTAACTTCGTCCCTTATTTTTGCTGCAAAGTTTATGGCAA
>CAZBCE010000025.1:0-18097 GCA_964490555.1 uncultured Elusimicrobium sp.
TGCCGACGTTTACGTGCGGTTTGTTCCTTGAAAACTTCTCTTTAGCCATAAATTTATTCTCCTTAAATGTTTAAAAGGTTGCCCTTCTTTCAAAGGGCAACCTAAATTTTATTTAGCCGCTACTGCTGTTTTCTTTTCAATTACAGCTTTTGCGACGTTGGCGGGTACTTCTTCATAGTGGCTGGGTTCCATTGTAAAGGAAGCGCGGCCCTGTGAAAGTGAGCGTACCGTTGTTGCGTAACCGAACATTTCGGAAAGAGGAACCTGCGCCTTAATATATTTAGCATTACCTCTGTCGCCCATTTCGCCGATTTTGGCTCTTCTGGAGCTTAAGTCGCCCATGATATCACCCATGTTGGCTTCGGGCGTTACCACTTCCACTTTCATGATAGGTTCAAGCAAGACGGGCGCGGCTTTCTTTGCGCCTTCTTTTAAACCTATTGAAGCGGCAATCTTAAACGCCATTTCAGAAGAGTCTACTTCGTGGAAGGAACCGTCGTAAACAGCAACTTTAACGTCTACCAACGGATAACCTGCCAAGGCGCCGCTGTCAAGAGCTTCCCTACAGCCTTTTTCAACCGCGGGGATATATTCTCTGGGGATGCGGCCCTGAGTAATTTCGTTTACGAACTCAAAACCTTTGCCTGTCGGCTGGGGTTCAAGTCTTAAGAATACGTGACCATACTGACCTTTACCGCCAGACTGTCTGATAAACTTGCTTTCCTGCTGAACGGTTTTGGTAATGGTTTCTCTGTATGCAACCTGAGGCTGACCGACGTTGGCCTGGACGTTAAATTCACGTCTCATACGGTCAACAATGATGTCTAAGTGAAGTTCACCCATACCGGCAATAATCGTCTGGCCGGTTTCTTCATCGGTGCGCACTCTGAAGGTTTGGTCTTCTTCCGCAAGTCTTGCCAAAGCATTGGACATTTTGTCTGAGTCGTCTTTAGACTTAGGCTCAACGGCAATGTGAATGACAGGCTCGGGGAAGGTGATGCTTTCAAGAATAATAGGATTATCCGGAGAGCAGAAAGTCTGACCTACCGCGGCGTTTTTCAACGCGACGGTGGCGGCGATATCGCCCGCTCTTAAGGATTTAACTTCTTCTCTCTTATTTGCGTGTAAGCGCATGATACGACCGACTCTTTCCTGAGCGTTTTTGCTGGGGAAGTAAATAGTGTCGCCCGCGTCAAGTTTACCGGAGTATATTCTGAAGAAGGAAAGCTTACCGACGTAAGGATCTGTCTGTATTTTGAAGAGTAAGGCAGAAAAAGGCTCTCCGTCAGAATGGCTTCTGGTAATTTTTTCACCCGTATCGGGGTTTGTACCTTCAACTGCGGGAACGTCCATAGGAGAAGGTAAATAGTAGCAAACCGCGTCTAACAAGGGCTGTACGCCTTTGTTCTTGTAAGAGGAACCGCAAACGACGGGGAAGAATTTGCCCGTTAAAGTTCCTTTTCTTATCGCGGCTCTGATTTCCTGCACGGAGAAGTTGGTTTCACCGCCAAGGTAGCGTTCCATAATAGAATCGTCAAAGTCTGCGATTTTTTCTATCATGTGTGCTCTTGCGGCTTCTGCTTCTTCTTTAAGGTCCGCGGGAATTTCGTGTTCGGCAAAAGGCGCGCCGACCTGGTCGCCTTCCCAAATTAAAGCTTTCATCGTAACAACGTCAACGATGCCTTTAAATTCTGATTCATAACCTATCGGTATCTGGATAGGGCAGGCGTTGCCGCCCAGCTTATCTACAATGGATTGCGCCGACTTTTTAAAGTTCGCGCCGATTCTGTCCATCTTGTTGATGTACGCGATTCTCGGAACGTGATATTTATCAGCCTGACGCCACACAGTTTCGGACTGGGGTTCCACACCCTGCACACCGTCAAAACAGCAGACTGCGCCGTCAAGAACGCGTAAAGAGCGTTCCACTTCGGCCGTAAAGTCCACGTGTCCCGGGGTGTCAATGATGTTGAACTGACAGTCTTTCCATTTGCAATACACAGCGGCGGAGGTAATGGTAATACCTCTTTCTCTTTCCTGTTCCATCCAGTCGGTGACTGATGCGCCGTCGTGGGTTTCGCCTATTTTATGTGTGCGGCCCGTGTAGAACAAAATACGTTCTGTGGTGGTAGTCTTACCTGCGTCAATGTGCGCGATAATACCGATGTTTCTGATTTTTTCCAACGGAAAATGTAATATATCTTCTGCCATTTACCTAACCCTGATTACCATTTGAAATGGGCGAAAGCTCTGTTTGCTTCGGCCATTTTATGAGTGTCTTCTCTCTTTTTAAAGGCTGTGCCTTCTTTTTTGGAACCGAGAAGTATTTCTTCCGCAAGCTTTTCCGCCATAGGTCTGCCCTTTCTGGACTGGGCGGCGGCAAGCAGCCATCTCATAGCTACGGAGGTGCTTCTGATAGGTTTTACTTCAACCGGCACCTGGTAGGTTGCACCGCCGACGCGGCGGGCTTTAACTTCTAAAAGAGGGCGGACGTTTTCAATACACTTGTTGAATACTTCCAAGGGATCGGATTTCGTCTTTTCTTTAATAATATCCATCGCGTCAAAAACAATTCTTTCCGCGGTGGCTTTCTTCCCTTCAAAATTTATTTTGTTGATGAACCTGGACATAAGCACCGAATTATATTTATAATCGGCAGGGGGAAGATCTCTTCTGTCTCTGGGTCTTAAACCTTTTCTTGGCATATTAAATTAATCTCCTATTTACCGGCTTTGGGGCGCTTTACGCCGTAAAGCGAGCGGCCCTGCTTTCTGTTTTCAACACCGGAGGCGTCTAAAGCGCCGCGGATGATGTGATATCTTACACCGGGCAAGTCTTTTACGCGGCCGCCGCGGACCAGCACAATGCTGTGTTCCTGCAGGTTATGGCCTACGCCGGGAATGTAAGCGGTAACTTCCATCTTGGAGGTTAATTTTACACGGGCAACCTTTCTTAAAGCCGAGTTAGGCTTCTTGGGGGTTGTGGTATATACACGGGTGCAAACGCCCCTTCTTTGAGGGCAGGAATTTAAAGCAGGTGACTTTGTTCTGTATTCTGCTTGCGTTCTACCGTGTTTAATTAATTGGTTTACTGTCGGCATTATTTGCTATTCTCCTATTTCTTTTTTGCTTTTCTCTTCAAATTCTTCTGCAATGTTTTTGGCGGATACGCCTGTACCTGCAGGTATCAAGTGGCCTACGATGACGTTCTCTTTTAAGCCTTCAAGTCTGTCTATCTGGCCTTTAATTGCCGCGTCGGTAAGTACTTTTGTGGTCTCTTGGAAGCTGGCCGCCGATATGAATGATTCGGAAGCGAGTGAGGCCTTGCTTATGCCCAGAAGGATTGTTTCCGCCTGAGCCGCTTTTTTACCTTTTGCGGTTACTCTCTTGTTCTCTCTGTCAAATACAGGTTTGTTGACGATTTCGCCCTTCAAGAAGGTGGTATCGCCCGCGTCAAGTATACGGACATTGCTTAACATCTGCCTTACGATAACTTCTATGTGTTTGTCGTTAATCGTAACGCCCTGTAAGCGGTAAACTTCCTGTATAGCGTTGAGCAGGAATTCCTGCACTTCTTTTATACCCTTCACGCGCAGCACGTCGTGCGGGTCAATGGCGCCGTCTGTAAGAGCTTCACCCACGCCGACATTATCGCCTTCGTAAACAACTAAGTGTTTACCCTGCGGAATGCTGTAGTGAACCTCTTTATTAATTTCATCGTTCCTTAAGACTACCTCTATTAGCCCTTTAGGAGATGTTTCCAATCTTATCACACCTGCAAATTCTGCTATGATGGCAGGGTTCTTGGGGCGGCGGGCCTCAAAAAGTTCTGCGATTCTGGGAAGACCGCCGGTGATATCTTTTGTGCCGCCTGCTTCTTTGGCGATTTTAGCTAATACGTCGCCCGCCTGCACTTCTTCGCCTGATTCAACAAGCAAGATAGTATCAATAGGCAAAGGATAAGTAAACTTATCTCTTTTGCCTTCAATGACTACGCGGGGGTTCTTTCTGCCCACTTTGCTTGCGGTAATCTTGCGCTCAATAATACCGGTTACTTTGTTTCTTTCTTCCTGCAGAGTAATACCTTCAACGACGTCAATAAGTTTGATGTCGCCCTGGGTTTCTGCGATAACCGGCAGAGAGTGCGGGTCCCATTCTGCCATTACAGTATCTTTGACAACTTTGCTCTTATCGTCTGTAAAGAGCTTAGCGCCATACTGTATCTTATATTCTTTAATTGTACCATTTTCGGCTTCTACAAATATTGCGCCGTTTCTGGATACGCAAATTTTATTGTCAAACCTGTCGGTGATAATCTTTAAATCTTTAAAGGTTACTTTACCGTTAACTTCCGCCACGGCCTGTGAGCGGCTGAGTACGCGGGACGCCGCGCCGCCGATGTGGAAGGTTCTCAACGTAAGCTGAGTACCCGGTTCACCGATGGACTGCGCCGCGATAATACCAACCGTGTCGCCGACTCTGGAAAGGTTGCCCGTTGCCAGACTGACGCCGTAACATTTGGAACATACGCCAAACGGTGCGCCGCAGGTAAGTACGGAGCGGACTCTCATTGATTCCACTTCGTATTTCTTTACCAGCTTGGACTGTTCGGGCGTAATAATGTCGCCTTTATTGATGATAACGATTTCTTTATCGCCGTTCTTTACCGTTACGTCCTCAAGGGCGCAGCGGCCTAAAATTCTTTCCTCAAGCGGTTCAATAACTTCTTCGCCCGACATAAGGGATTTGAGCAAAACGCCGTCTGTCGTATGGCAGTCGTCCTGCATTACGACAAGGTTATGACCGACGTCAACAAGACGTCTGGTAAGGTAACCTGCGTCGGCTGTTTTAAGAGCGGTATCTGACAAACCTTTACGACCGCCGTGAGTTGAAATAAAGTATTCCAACACGGACAAGCCTTCTCTGAAGTTTGCAGTAATAGGGCTTTCAATAATTTCGCCCTGACCGCCGGTAAGCTTCTTTTGCGGTTTGGCCATAAGACCTCTCATACCCGCTAACTGTCTTACCTGCTGTCTTGAACCTCTTGCGCCTGAGTTTGCCATAAGGAAGACTGAGTTAAACTTCTGCTCGCCTGCCTTGACGGGGCGTTTTTCCACGCCGCCCATTTCTTTAAAAAGTTCTTCCGCAACTTCGTCGGTAACACGGGTCCAGATATCAATAACTTTATTGTATCTTTCGCCTTCGGTGATGATACCCTGTTCGGCCTGTTTCTGTATGGCTTTAACCTGCTTTTTAGCTTCCGCCACACGTTTTTCTTTGGCCTGCGGGACTATCATGTCCGCAATGGAGATGGACAAGCCCGACTTGGTTGCATACTTATAACCTGTAGCCATAATTCTGTCTAACAGCTGCACGGTTTCGTATCTGCCGTATTTGGGATTTTTGTAACATTCGCTGACGATAGCGGCAAGTTCTTTTTTGCCGATATCTCTGTTTTCAAAGCCCCAAGCCTTGGGCAGGATTCTGTTAAAAATAATGCGTCCGACCGAGGTAAATTCTTTCCATTTGGAAACATCTTTACCTTCGTCGCGTACGCCTGTAACGTCCGCTACTTTAATTTTTGCGTGTAAGGAAATTTTGCCGTATTCTAAAGCTACAACGGCATCTTCCCCCGTCGCAAAAACAGAGCCTTCGCCCAAGTCGCCTTCTTTGATTTTGGTAAGGAAGTTAATACCTAATACCATATCGTGGGAAGGAGCGGCGATAGGTCTGCCTGAAGCGGGTGATAAAATATTGTTGGTTGCAAGCATTAACGTGCGGGCTTCAATTTGGGCTTCGAGTGTTAACGGAACGTGAACAGCCATCTGGTCACCGTCGAAGTCAGCGTTGAAAGCAGCGCAGGTTAATGGGTGCAGCTGTATGGCTTTACCTTCAATAAGGACAGGTTCAAAAGCCTGAATACCGAGTCTGTGCAACGTAGGAGCGCGGTTTAAAAGCACGGGGTGATTTTTGGTAACCTTTTCCAAGATATCCCAAATTTCGGGGCGGACGCGTTCCAACATTTTCTTTGCGGCTTTAAGAGTAATGCCTTCTTTCTTCATCAATTCGCCGATGATGAAAGGTTTGAAAAGTTCCAAAGCCATAAGCTTAGGTAAACCGCATTGGTGCAATTTAAGGCTGGGACCTACGACAATAACGGAGCGGCCCGAATAGTCCACGCGTTTACCGAGTAAGTTCTGGCGGAAGCGACCGTGTTTACCCTTAATAACATCTGAAAGGGATTTAAGCGGTCTGCCACCTGCGCCGATAAAGAATTTGCCTCTTGCGCCGTTTTCAATCAAAGCGTCAACAGCTTCCTGTAAAAGACGCTTTTCGTTACAAATCATAACTTCCGGCGCTCTTAAGGATTCAATATGTTTTAAGCGGTTGTTGCGGTTGATGATTCTTCTGTATAAATCGTTTAAGTCGGAAGCCGCAAATCTGCCGCCGTCAAGCGGTACTAACGGGCGCAAGTCTGGCGGAATGACGGGAAGGACGGTCATAATCATCCATTCGGGTCTGTTGCCGCTGTCTTTGAACTCTTCCATCGTTTTAATGCGGCGGACGAGTTTGGTGCGCTCAAGTTCGCTTTGCGTTTCTTTAAGCTGGACGTGAAGTACGGGGATTTCCTTGTCAAAATCTATTGAAGCAAGTAAATCCTTAATGGCGGGAGCGCCGATACCTACGCGAAGGCGTGAGCCGTGTTTCTTTTTGGCTTCGCGGACTTGCGCGTCGGTTAAAAGGTCGCCCTTTTTAAAGTCTGTTCTGCCGGTAACGGAGTCAACGGCGTCTTCAAGCACGACATAGCTGGCGTAGTATACGATGCGTTCCAAGTCGGAAGTTCTCATATCCAAAAGGATACCGATTCTTGAAGGCGTCTTTCTTAAAAACCAGACGTGCGCAACGGGTACGGCAAGTTCTATGTGTCCCATTCTTTCTCTGCGGACTTTAGATTCCGTAATTTCCACGCCGCAGCGGTCGCAGCACATACCTTTGAACTTTACCCAGCGGTATTTACCGCAGGAACATTCATAGTCTTTTGTAGGACCGAAAATGCGTTCGCAGAATAAGCCGTCTCTCTCGGGCTTTAAGGTTCTGTAATTGATGGTTTCGGGCTTTTTAACCTCGCCGCTGGACCAGGACATAATTTGTTCCGGGCTGGCGACGCCTAATTTCATAGCGTCGAAATCAAAAAAGTTGAGTTCGCCTAATTTCTTTGTTTTTTTGGTTGTATTATTTGATACATCAAACATTTTATATCTCCACTATTTCACAACTGCTTTGGCTTCTTCCGCTTCCGCGGGTTGGGACTTTTCGTCCTTATGCTCTTTAAGCAGTTCTACGCTAATGCCTAATGCCTGGAGTTCTTTAACTAAAACTTTAAATGATTCCGGCACGCCCGGCTGGCTGGGAAGCTCGCCTTTGACGATGGATTCGTACATTTTGGTTCTGCCCACAAAGTCGTCGGATTTTACGGTTAAGAATTCCTGGAGAGTGTAGGTAGCGCCGTAACCTTCAATAGCCCAGACTTCCATTTCACCGAATCTCTGTCCGCCGAACTGCGCTTTACCGCCAAGCGGCTGCCTGGTGATTAAGCTGTAAGGACCGGTGGAGCGGGAGTGGACTTTATCTTCAACCAAGTGGATAAGCTTCATTATATACATGTAGCCTATGGTTACCTTTTCTGCAAAAGGTTCGCCCGTTCTGCCGTCGTAAAGAGTGATGCGGCAGTAATCGTCGGGTAAATATGCCTCGGGTACGCCTTTGGCGCGCAATGCGTCTTTGGCTTTTTGTACCTGAGCCTTAACTTCTTCTTCCGTAGGACCGTCAAATACAGGCGTTGCCGTATGTATATTGAGGTGATGGGCAGCCCAACCAAGCATGGTTTCAAACAGCTGGCCCACGTTCATTCTGGAAGGAATACCTAACGGAGATAGCACAACGTCAAGCGGTGTGCCGTCCGGAAGGAAAGGCATATCTTCTTCGGGCAGGATTCTGGCAACGATACCCTTGTTACCGTGGCGGCCTGATAATTTGTCGCCGACCTGCACTTTGCGTTTGGACGCGATAAAAACTTTTACGGATTTGTTTACCGTTACGGCCAATTCGTCGCCCTGAGAGGAGAAAGCTTTTTCTCTTTCATAAGTTTCAAGGAGGCGTTTTTCCAAAAGCTTATAGAGATTGTTTGTAGACTCTTCGGCTTTCTTTAATTCGCTGTCCTTTTTGATTGTCGTTCTTAGATACTCTATGGCGCGTTTCTTTTGTTCCTTAAGCGCGGTAAGATTAGCTTCTTTTTCCGTTTCTAAGGCTTTAAGTTTGGCTTTTTCTTCAAGCTTGGTAAGCTTTTCTTTTCTTACAAAAACGCGTGTGCCGATAACTTTACCGCTTGTACCGGGAGGTACGCGCAGGGAAGCGTCAACAACGTCGTCTGCCTTTTTGCCGAAGATTACTTTTAACAGTCTTTCTTCGGGGGTAAGCTGCTGCTCGCCCTTAGGCGTTACTTTACCTACCAATATATCGCCGGGGCCGACCACCGTGGAAGGTATGATGATACCGTCGTTATCAAGGTGGGAAAGGGCTTCCGTGCCGATATTGGGAATGTCGCGCGTAATTTCTTCCGCGCCTAATTTGGTGTTTCTGGCGTCGGTAGAAAATTCGTGCAGGTGGACTGAGGTAAGAATATCTTCCTTAACCAGTCTGTTGGAAATCAAGATAGCGTCTTCGTAGTTGTAACCTTCCCAGCTCATAAAACCTACAAGCAGGTTGCGGCCGAGCGCCAAAATACCGTCGTCCATTGCGGGACCGTCTACCAACACCTGACCCGCTTTAACAACGTCGCCCGCTTTTACAAGGGGTTTGTGCGTAACGCAGGTATCTTGGTTGGAGCGTTTGTATTTTGTAAGTTCGTAAATATCAATTTTGCCGCCGTTGGAAGGTTCAATAGCGATGATATCGGCAGAGGCAAAAATTACCGTGCCCGCCTGCTTGGATACCATTGAAGAACCTGAGTCCTTGGCTACGGAATCTTCTATACCAGTACCTACTAAAGGGGCTTCCGTTCTGAGCAAAGGCACACCCTGGCGTTGCATGTTACAACCCATCAGGGCGCGGTTTGCGTCGTCGTGTTCAAGGAAAGGTATTAAAGCGGCTGATACGCTGATAACCTGTAAAGGCGAAATATCCATATAGTCAACTTCCGAGGGCGCGACGATAGGATAGTCTGAGCGTAAGCGGCAGGCAACCTGTTCCGTACCCAATTTGCCGTCTGCGGCAAGCGGGGTATTGGACTGGGCTACCATATAATCGTCTTCAATATCGGCTGTAAGGTATTCAACTTTATCGGTTAATTTGCCGCTTGCCACTTTTCTGAAAGGGGATTCAAGCAAACCGTATTTGTTTACCTTGGAATAGCACGCTAAAGAGGTGATAAGACCGATGTTCGGTCCTTCAGGCGTTTCAATAGGGCAAAGACGACCGTAGTGAGTGTGGTGAACGTCGCGGACTTCAAAGCCTGCGCGCTTTCTGTTAAGACCGCCGGGGCCTAAAGCTGAAAGTCTGCGTTTATGGGTAAGTTCGGACAAGGGGTTGATTTGGTCCATAAACTGGGAAAGCTGAGAAGTACCGAAGAACTTCCTTATAATAGCCGCAACAGGCTGCGCGTTAACTAAAGCGCGCGGCGTGGGCCTTTGTGTGGAAGCTTCTTTGTTCATTCTGTCTCTGGCGGTTTTTGCCATCTGGGAAAGACCGACGCGGATTTGGTTTTCCAAAAGTTCGCCGATGCCGCGGACGCGTCTGTTGCCCAAGTGGTCAATATCGTCAAGTTTAAATTCTATCGCGTCGCCGTAAGTTTCGGCAATATATTCTTCGCCAGCGTTTAAAGCTAAAAGGTACTGAACGGTAACGATAATATCTTCCGCGGAAAGAGTTCTTCTCTTATCGGCGGGAGCGGTGAATTTTCTGAATTTGGCCTTAGCTAAAGTTTCAAAGAAAGGCGCAAATTTTTTGTTTATTTTAAAGCGGCCGACATAGCTTAAATCGTAACGTTTAATATTGTTAAAAATCAAGCTGTCAAGGAACTGTTCGGCCTGTTCCTTTACGATGAAGTCCTGTCCTCTTAAGCGTTTGTAAATTTCAAACTGAGCGTCTTTAGAGGTTTTGGCTTCTTCTTTTTTTGCTTCCAGAGTTGCTAAGATAGCGGGATTGTCCTGTCTGGGGTTGCCGGATAAAACTTTAACTTTTTTAACTTTCTTTTCTACGAGTACTTTGAAAGTTTTGTCGTCAATAGGCGTGGCGGCTTTATCGTCTAAGTTCCAAAGGACTTCGCCCGTTGTCGGGTCTACGATATCTTCCGCTGCGTAACGGCCCACAAAGTTGTCAATATCCTGGAGTTTGACGTCAATGTCTTCCGTTTTGTAAAAAGTCTGTAAAATTTCTGCATTGGTTTCAAGGCCGCAAGCACGCAGGAATGTGGTTGCTAAAACCTTTTTCTTTCTGTCTATTCTTACCCAAAGGACGTTGGCAAGGTCGAACTGGAATTCTACCCATGCGCCTCTGTAAGGAATGATGCGCGCGACAAAAAGTTTTTTACCTAAAGTGGATTGCTTTTTTTCTTCGTCTTCTTCAAAAATAATGCCGGGGGATCTGTGTAACTGGCTGACGATAACGCGTTCCGCGCCGTTGAAAACAAAGCAGCCTGCGTCCGTCATTAACGGAAGTTCGCAAAGCGTAATGTCTTCTTCTTTAACTTCTTTAAGCGCGCCGTTTTTCTGCTTAATAAATAATCTGAGCCACGCTTTAAGCGGGGCGGAGAAGGTGCCGTCTCTCATAGCGGCTTCGGCGGGGGTGGCGTATTTGGGGGCGGATAAATCGTATTTAACGAATTCTAATTTCATGCTGCCGTCGGGAGCTTCTATCGGGAAGACGTCCTCAAACGCAGCCTGTAAACCTTTAAGTTCCCTACGCGCCGGTTCTGTATCTAATTGTAAAAAGTCTGTAAAAGACTGCCTTTGCATTTCAAGCAAATCGGGAAGGGGCAGCTTTGTTTTAATTTTGCCAAAATTTAATTGTTTCATTTTCCAGGTTCCTGCATCGGGTTAATGTGCTTTGGCACATAATCCCCCGCCCGTCATAAAGACGGGCAAGGGATGGATTGGCTATATTGTTGCGCTATTATTTAAGTTCAACTGTGCCGCCGGCTTCTGTTACTTTCTTCTTGATGTCTTCTGCTTCTGCTTTGGCGACGTTTTCTTTGATGGCTTTAGGAGCGGCTTCGACTAAGTCTTTAGCTTCCTTAAGGCCTAAACCGGTGATTTCTCTTACAACTTTAATTACACCGATTTTTTTGGCGGCATCAACTGCGGCCAAAACTACGTTGAACTCAGTCTTCTCTTCTGCTGCTGCGGCGCCTGCTGCTGCGGGGGCTGCTGCTACTGCTACGGCAGGAGCTGCTGCTTTTACGCCAAATTTTTCTTCAACTGCTTTTACGAACTCGGAGAGTTCGAGTACTGTCATCTCTGCGATTGCATTGAGAAGTTCGTCTTTTGTGAATTTTGCCATTTTATTTATTCCTTATTATTTTTGAGTAGCTGCGCTTCTGTTTAAGCCGTGCTTAAACCCGTGCATTTATCCCTGTATCCGCCAAACCGCCGCGAATTTTAAAACGGGACTACTACCGCTCTTAGGCGGGTTTGACAATGCCTGTTATTTTTTGCTGTCTTCAACAGCTTTGATAACGTAGGCAAAGTCTCTGATAGGAGCCTGTAATACCTGTGCGGACTGGGCCACCACGCTGTAAAGCGCACCGGCGAGTTTGCTGAGGTTGTCTTCTCTGCTACCTAAGGTGGCAAGGAGTTTAACCTGAGCATCGTTATACCATGTTCCGTCTGTATACGCAGCTCTTATTTTAAAGGCTTCGTTTTTCTTGTTGAAATCTGCCAAACTTTTAGCCGACAGTGCAACATCTCCGTTTTCCTTTAAGATGGCGACGGCCGTAGGCCCTTTTAACAGGGACAAATCGACGCCTTCTACACCCGCTTCCTTAAGAGCATGTTCCAAGATGGAGTTTCTTTCCACTCTAAATTTGCATTTAGCGTTGGAAAGTTCAACTCTCAAACCTGCTATATCCTGAAACTTTAAGCCCTGGTACGCGGTAAAGAAAATACCGGCAGATTGCTTGATTTCTTGTGCAAGACTTTGAGACCTTTCTTCTTTTTGTTTTTTTGTTAAGTTCATACTTTGTTTTTTTTATCAAGATTTTACGTCTGCTTTTCCGTCTGAACTTTATTTTAAAACGGAAAAAAGACGGCTAAAGACCCCGAAGCTGAATTAAAATAATCCAGCAGGTCTAAAGCATCTTGAAAAAATCTGTTTTTTTACTTCTGTTCTATTGTTATTTTATCAATTAAAGCTGCCTGTTGCAAGTACCGCTCGCAATGTTTATCCGCAGCTTATGTAAATATTATACTACTTTTTGTTTGTTTTGGACAATCTTTTTACCTTACCTTAAAAACCGTCAAAATGCCGAAAAAAGACAAAAAAACACCTGCCCCGAAGGGCAGGACAAAAAAATAGGGGGATTTTTTTGATTTGGGAACTATTCAAAAATTTTTAATAATTTATAACCGTATTTATAATAGTCGCTCTCTCCTCTTTTAACAGAGGCTGTTTTGAGGTCGGCGTTAAATTTCTTGAGTTTGGCAAGCGCGTTAATGTAAACAATTTGGCTTGGGCGGGCGGAAAAGGCGGCATTTTCGTCAAAAGAGGTTGGGTTTCCCTCAAAAGTAACGACGGAATGAAGCCAGTTTAAATCTTTTTTTACAGGAGCTTTTACGGCTTTTGAAATACCGAGAATTTTAAACATTAATGTTTTATTGTCATAACCGACAAATCCTGTTATGTTCCTGACAAAACAGGTCATTTCAAAAAAAGCCATCTCTTCATCGTTGTCGGGGAACATGGCATACATAAATTCTTGAGCAGAACCAAGTTTTTGGTTAAATAAGCTTTCCGTTATTTCAAGCTCTTCTTTGAAGGCACGAGTATAATTGCTGACGCTTGTGTACGGGTTGAGAGCAAGCTGTTGCATATATGATGCGGAAAGAGCTTTGTTAAGGTTGTTATTAATGGCAGCATCTTCTTTAATGGATGCCAGGTCCGCACCGAAAGCGGTTTTTATAAGGACTACAAATAAAATAACTGCAATGGCAAGTTTTGACATATAAAAAATACCTCTCTGTTTATCTAATTAAATGGTAGTCAAAATAAATACTTTATAACAGTGAATAAAGTCCCAAGCACAAACACTATTTAGGCCCAACTGTTTTTGGGCCGAATGGTCCCTAAAAAAAGCCGCCCCGTTGAAGAGGCGGCTTTATTTGCGCTGTTGTAGTTATTTAAAAACCTGAGAAAGCAACGCGCAGAAGTTTATAAAATCCCCGCCGTCCCCTGCGGAAGAATCGCCCAAAATGCGGTTAACCTTTTTAAGGCGCACCATTACATATTTTAATTTGGCCCGTTCATTTTGGTTGGCAAAGGCTTTGTTTTCGTTAAAAGATTTAAAACGTTTATCATTGTTATCCAAGTATTTTTCTGCCTCTTTCTTTTGAGAATCACTCATATGATTAACATCGTAAAGAGTAATGGCGTAAAACAGAACCTGAGCATCATTCATTTTAGCGAACTGGTAAATAGTTGAAAAATAATTAACCGCGCTTGTGAAGTTTGTCTTTTCACGAGAGTCTAAGGAAACAATTCTTTGATACTTTTCGCTTAAGATAAATTTGCTTTGGACTCGTACGCCCATAAGGGAAATTTCGGAGCGGAATTCTTCCGCATATTTGTGCAAGTCGTAATTCCAGGCGGCAAAGGCAAAGTCATTCTTTTCGTCTTCTTTATCTTTTGACTCTTTTAGCTTTTGCGTTAAATACTTGGTAAGGTATTCATTGGTTTTAACGTCGTCAAAAGACGCGAAACCGAAAGACGCGGGAGAAAATACCGCCAAACACAGCAGTGCTATTATTGTTTTTTTCATACGCTTTTCCTTTTTCTTGTATCAGATAAGCATATATAAAAATATGTTTTTACGACAGAGACAAAAGGCCCACCCGACGGTAGGTCTATTGACCTAACGCCCCCTTCCTTTACAAAATATTTTTTGTATAATCATTGCATAAACACGCTTAGCCTTCTCCATTAGACGGAACTTAATGTTTTACTAAGGAGATACGAATGAAGCAGTTACTGATCTTTGCAGTATCACTGTTCCTGTGCGGCGCAGCTTTTGCGCAGACCGCGGAACAAAATGTTACAAACACACAGGCGACACAAACAGCTGAGCCCGCCGAACAAAAGGCAGCCCCGCCGCAAGAAGCCGCACCTGCGCTTCCCGTTGAAGTTAAGACGGAACCCGCCGAAGCTCAAACCCCCGCTAAGAGTAATTTAAGTTTTTATCTGACAGGCAATTTAGGCCTTGCCCTCAGCATAGAATCTAACGGCAAGGATTTGAAAGATTCCAGTGCGGTTATGGGCGGATTAGGCTTTGGTATGCACTTTTTAGACATAGCAAGGCTTGAGATTGCCGCGACGGAAAACTCCATCACGCAAAACAAACAGCCGGGCTACGCCTACGACATAAGCATAGATACAACTTTTGTAATGTGCAATCTTTTGCTTGACGTGGCAAAGCCGGGCGAAAGCGGGCCTTACGTCGGTTTGGGCGTAGGTTCTGCCAGCACAAAACTCAGCCAGCCTTCCAGCAAGACAAAGCTGGATATAGGTTCGGGCACGGCAACAGCCGTATATTTGGGTTACGGTATAGCAATGGGCAAGCAGTTTATTATTGATTTGGGTATAGATTACTACGGTTGGAAATCAGAAAAAGTAATTTCGGGAGTTAAATATAAAGCGGACTTTGACGAGATACTCGGCAAAGTTGGTATACGCTGGTATTTTATGTAAGTAAAAGTACTTTTGATAAAGCCGCTCTTTAAAAGGGCGGCTTTTTTTATTTTAAGCGAAATAATTTTTAACGCGCAGCGCGGCATTGGTTTTAAGATTATTAAAGAAAAAATCATAATCATAAACGTGAAAAATGCCCTTATCAAAAATATCGGAAGAATAAAGATTTACGTCAACATCAGGCGTGATAAGAAAACCGTTTTCATCTATATGGGCGGAAGTAAAATGTTTAATTGTCTTGACGGGTGAGCCGTAACGGTCAAAAAACACCGCGCCCTCATTAAGTTCTTTTGCAGCGGGCAGTTGCGACCAATTTAAAGGATTAATACAAACGGCTGTGCCGCTGTATACGGGGTTCTTAAGACCGCTTGCCGCCTGAGTGTTGTAAGTGATTATAATGCCTGTATCCCCCTCGTTTTTGGCGGGTTTTAACCAAGGGTGGGCGCGGACTTCCTGCCGAGTAAGGCAATAGCCTGTAAGATATGCGGCTATAAGACGGCGCGACAAGGCGGGATTATTAAATTTTTCTTTAAGTAAATTTGCCAGCATACGCGAACCCTGACTATGCCCCGCAAGAATAAACGGGCGGCCGCGGCTGATATGCTTATCAAAATAATCAAAGGCATTAATAATATCTTGATATGGCGTTTTTAAGACGGAAGAACATTCTTCGTCAGAAAGGAAAAGAGTTTTAAAAGACGCCTGACGGTAGAGCGGCGCGTATATAGGCGCGCCTTCAAATATCGCGGTATTTTTGCGGATATTGCTTTTTATTATTCCGCCAAGACGGGTTTTATATACGTCCATAACCGTACCCGCCCCGCCGTTATAGAAAGTGGGATAAACGTAAAACACGTCGTAAGGGCAGGCCGAGGACGGCTGCTGCACGGCCCAACAGGCGGCGTCAGAATATTGCGGCGACGGGGGAATAGTCATAAAAACTCCATTTATTATATTTTACCATTTAGCGGCGACGGATAAAAAAGACATAAAAAAACAGCCTGTTTTAAGGGCTGTTTTTTGTTTGGAAAATATTTAGATTAAGGCATCTTTAAAATAGCTGCAATATCTGTATGTCCGTTGGCGACTGCATAATCAAGCGGAGTATTTTCTTCATCGTCTTGAAGATTGCGGTCGGCGCCGCGGTCCAAAAGAATTCTTACGGATTCCTTGCTGCCCACGCCTGCGGCGTACATTAATGCCGTTCTGGAAGAATCAGCTTTATTTCTTTCATCTATGGGTACGTCAAAATTAAGTATGGGAATGATAAGCTGATAACTGTTTTTATAAGCGGCATACATAAGTATTGTCATACCGTTGGGGCCTTTATAAAAAATATTTACCTGAGCATCTCTGACCAGCACGATAAAAACATCTTTATTATTATTTTGTATTGAAATGAATAAAGGCGAATCTCTGCCGGGGAGTTTAGGCGTAAACTCGGCTTTATATTCTATCAGGGTATTAATCATGTCAATATTATTATTGGCCGTGGCATACAAAGCAGGCGTCCAATGGAAATTATCTTCCGCATTAACTTCCGACTTGGCGCGGCAAAGAAACAAAACGCCTTCTGCATTATCATTTCTTGCGGCGTGAATAAGAGCGGTTCTGCCGTCTTTATCTTTTAAAAGGACATTCGCATTTGCCTTGATAAGGGAATGCATCATTTGTATATGATTGCCTTTGCGGGTGGAAATCATCAGCGGAGTTCTGCCCTGCTCGTCCGTTACATCCACATTAGGTTTTTTAGTCGTAAGAACTTCGTCAACCCACCACGGATTATTAGCCAAGACGGCTCTTAAAAGCTCCTGAGAGGCATTGTCGTCAGTTTTCTCCTGCTCCTGTTTTAACGTGGAGAGGACGGAATCAATACGAGATGAAACTTCAGGCATAGCCTGTTTATCAAAAGAAGGCAGATTTTTTGCGGAAATATCAGCGGCAAAAAAAGAAAAAAGCGCTGCAAAAATAAAAAATTTAAATAACTTCATAAATCCTCCAACAGATATTACTGCCTATAATAATTATATTGCAATAGAATATTTAAAACAACAGGCTTTAGACCTATTGCTGAGAGGGTCTAAAGTCCTATGCTAACACAATAGGGAAGATACTCTGGATAAAAGAGATTAAAGAAAAAGGTAAAAAAATAGTATTGAAAAAAACGCGCGATTAGCGGGAAATTAGTTTTTAATATTTTTGGACAAGAGAAGGAATACAGATAAAAGTGTGCCGCGGCGCACTCCCGATCCCGTGTATCCGACTGAACAAATGACGCAGGATTTATGCGAGAGACATAATTTATATTATTTTTGCGCAAGACGAGGAGTAATGAGGGAGGCATACCTAGAGCGGGTGGAACCCCGAGTATCCGACCGAAAAAACGACAAAGTATTGCGCAAAAAGACATAAAAAAACCGCCCTGTTAAGAGCGGTTTTTTGAAGTTATATCCCTAAGTATTACCGGTTAATCTGTTAAAATTTGCCGATAAAAAAAGGGTAGCAATGAGACTGACATCGATCTACTCTGGCAACGCCGAATTGGGCGTTACTACCATCGACCCTTACGAGCTTAACTGCCGTGTTCGGAATGGGAACGGGTGTGGCCTCGTCGGAATAAACATCAGTCTCATTCCTACCCCTTTATTTCAGAGAGAAAACCAATATTGCTATCAGTTCAATCCCTCCGGACGGTTCCCCGCCCACTAGGTAAGAATAAAATTAAGATTCGTTTTGGATTAGAAATACCAAGTGTTGTTAAAAACACACGCATTATTTATTTTTGCGTTAAAGTGTGGATTATTTCCACATTTATATATTCTGGATTAAAGAATACGGCCAAGCCTCGCGACCTATTAGTACAGATTAGCTGAACACATTACTGTGCTTACACATTCTGCCTATCAACCCGGTAGTCTTCCGGGGGTCTTATGGGACATATAGTCCAGGGAAACCTTATCTTGAGGCGGGTTTCGTGCTTATATGCTTTCAGCACTTATCCCTACCGAACACCGCTAATCAGCTATGCCGTTGGCACGACAACTGAGATACAGGAGGTTCGTTCATCCAGGCCCTCTCGTACTATGGACAACTCCTCTCAAGTTTCCTACGCACACAACAGATAGAGACCGTACTGTCTCACG
>CAZBCE010000026.1:0-17523 GCA_964490555.1 uncultured Elusimicrobium sp.
TTGGGGCGTAGATTTGCGTCCTTTGCGTTTTGCGCGGCAAACGGAGAGATTACGGTTATTTCTCCCTCAAAATCAGCAAGGTTTTCTTCCTGCGGGTTATCAAGGAAAATGTCAAAATTTTTTGTCCAGTTTTTAAGCAGGGAAAGTTCATCATCGTATCTTACGGGGATTATTGCTATTTCGCTTAAATTTGTTTTGGTGTTTTGAGTTTCCAAGTCAAAAAGGGAAAGCGTGGTTATGGTGTTTCCGCTAAAGTAAATTCTGCACGGCAGGGCGGAGTTTACGGTAAAAATATCCACAACGGAGCCGCGCACGGCGTACTGCGCGGGCTTTTCCGTAAAGTCATTCCTTTCGTAACCTGCGGCTTCAAGGGAGGAAAGTAAATCCGCGCGCGTGATGTTTTGCGCTATTTTTACGGTGCTGATTCTGCTTAAAAAATCTTTTTTACCGGGCAGGGCGATTTGCGCATTAGCGTAAGTTGTCGCCGCCAAAACAGAACCTTGGCAGTTTGCCATATCGTAGAGGGCGGAGTAGAGGGAAAATTTATCTTCCCCTATAATTACGGGCGTAACGGGGCCGTTTTGCGGGCAGAAGGTTTTAAGCGCGGCGGAAAAGTCTTCCAACTCGTCTTCGTTTTTGCAGACAAAAAGGCAGCGCCCGCCTTTTTGTTTTATATGGGTGTATATAAAAAAAGCAGCGGCTGAAGTATTGGGTAAGCCTGTAATAATCTGCATAATAAAACTTCTTTTACTTATTTAAAAAGCGCGGCGCGCTACAAAACGCCGCGCGGAAAATTATTAGAACGAAACAGGTTCCGTTCCCTTTTTAAACGCTTCCAAAAATTTCTTTCTGTCTGTAGGCGTGGCCAGTTTGCCTGTTTCGGGGTTGATAAAGGCAAACGAAATACCTTCAGGCACCGCAAAATCGGTAACGGGTTCGTCCTTAAGAATATCCTGCATAATGTCGGCCCACCAGTGCGCCACGGTGCCGCCGCCCGTCCAGTTGCCCGCTTTTTGGGAGGTATCATCATCATAACCCATCCAGGCCGCCGCAGCAATACCTGGCGTCATACCTATAAACCACATATCTCTGTGATTTTGTGATGTTCCCGTTTTGCCTGCCACGGGGCGGTTTAAAACGCGCGCCGCGCCGCCTGTGCCGCGCTGAACAACGCCCTTCATCATATTAATAAGCAGGAAGGAATCCTGCGGAGAAAATTCTGCTTTTTCGTCGGGTATATGCTGCTCCAGCACGCGGCCGTTTTGGTCTTCCACGCGTTCTATTGCATAATCTTCAGTGCGTATGCCGTTATTGGCAAAGGTAGCAAGACCGTTGAGGTGTTCCTGCATTGTTAAGACGGAAACGCCCAAAGACAAAGCGGGTGCGTTTGGCAGTTCGGACTTAATGCCCGCGCGTCTTGAAACGTCAATGGTATTTGTTATACCCACGGCGTCAATAAGGTTTACCGCCACAAGGTTCTTGGAAAGTTCCAACCCTCTGCGGAGCGTAACTAAACCTGATGACTTTCCGCCATAGTTCTTAGGCGCCCAAACGTCAAAATCTTTACCGTACATAAAAGACTGCGAGGCAAGCTGCAAAGAATATTGGTCTTTGGCTTCGTCAAAAACTTTCCAGTTTTTACCGTCATAGTAAAAGACCATTTCCAAATCTTTAATAAGGGATGCGGGAGTATAACCCTTTTCCAAGGCCGCCATCCAAACATAAGGCTTAAAGGAAGACCCCGGTTGGCGTTTGGCCTGAGTGGCGCGGTTAAAGCGGGATTCTTCGTAATCTCTTCCGCCCACCATAACGCGAATTGCGCCTGTTTTAACGTCGCGCGCCAAAAACGCGCCTTGCAGCTGCGGATATTCCTGCTGTTCTTTCTTTTCTTCCTGCGGCTGCTCTTCGTCCTGCGGGCCGTCTTCCGTTTCTTCTTCCGCAATTTCTTCGTCAACAACTTCTATGCCTAAGTTCTTGGCAATTTTAATGTCGTATTCGTGCAGGCGGTCATTCATAATTTTTTCCGCCGCGGCTTGTTCTTCTATATCTATTGTTGTATAAATATTAAGCCCGCTCTTCCAAAACGCTTCCACGCCGTACTTAGGCTCTAAAATGCGTCTGACGTACTCAATAAAATAAAGCCCCGGGCGCGAGCCGAAAGATTTACGCTTGGGCAAAGGTTCTTTTTTTGCGGCAACAGCTTCCTCCGCCGTAATAAAACCCATTTCCTGCATAGAGTTTAAAACCAAAGCGCGTCTTGTTTTGGCAAGCTGCGGGCTGTTAAAAGGATTATAGCGGCTGGGCAGGGGGATAATGCCTACCAGCATTGCGCTTTCGCCAAGGGTAAGGTCGTTTAAATCTTTATCAAAATACTTTTTTGCGGCGGCTTTAACGCCGTAGGCGCCTTCCCCCAGATAAATTTGGTTAAGGTAAAGCTGTAAAATTTCCTGCTTGCTGAAGGCGTGCTCTATTTGTACGGCAAGGAAGATTTCCCTTATCTTTCTTATAATCTTTTTTTCGTTAGTTAAAAAGATGCCGCGGGAAAGCTGCTGCGTTACGGTGGAGCCGCCCTGCGCCGCCTTGCCCATAACAATATCGCTTATAAGCGCGCGGAATATGCCTTTAACGGAAAACCCTGCATGATTAAAAAAGTTTCTGTCTTCCATAGATATTACTGCGTTTTGTATGTCTACGGGTATCTCTTCAAGCGGGACAAGCTGGCGTTTTTCCACGGAAAATTCATATATAAGGTTATTGTGTCTGTCAAAAACTTTGGTGGTAACGGAGGGGGAATACTCTTCCAGCTCGTATACGGGCGGCATACCCGAAAATATGTAATAGGTTACCGCGGCCGCGCTTAAGATGATAACAGCTGCAACGGCCGTAAAGGAGAAAATGAAAAATTTGGACTTTAATATATTCATAGCTAAATTATATCAATTATGAGGGGGGATTAAAAACAACTCCAAAATTAGTAGAATTAGTATATGGCCATTTATAAAAAGCATCAATGCGGGGTTTCCTGCTGTCTGGAGAATAAGGACTTATATAAGATTACTCAAGACAGTGAGAAAGGACTCTTTTGTGATGTCTCCGATTCTCCCCAATACGCCTGCGTTTACCTGCTTGACCGCAAGAGTAAATGCGCTTTTGTTTATGGCTGCCACGGCGATTTTTGCCCCTCTTTTAAGCAGGATTTACTGGGCAGTTCCGTACACAAAGCCGCGCATGATAAAGCTTTTGAGGGCCGTAAAGTAGTATATGAATGGTTCTTCGGCGAAGAAAAAACAGCCTTCTATCAAACCGTACTTATCCCTTTGCAGGACGGAGCAGGAGATACCCAAAGCGTGCTTGGTTTTGTAACCGCTTTAGACGAGTCGCGCGCTTTTATCAATAAAGATTTTGCCGTTGCCGACGATGCAGACAGGGGTTTTGTCCGCCTGATGATAAATGCAAGAGAAGAAGAAAAACGCCAAATCTCGCGCGCGCTTCACGACGAAATAGGCACCGCGGCGGTTATGATTAATTCCCTTTTAGGCATATTAAAAGAAGACATAAAAGAAGGCAAACAAAACGCGGCCTTGCAAAATATAAAAAATGTTGAAGAAGCGGTGGAAGGTTCGCTTTCCAGAATAAAAAAAGTTATTATAAACCTCCGTCCGCCGCAAATTACGGAAGTGGGTTTAAACTCCGCTGTTAAAGAACTTTTAGATAATATGGAAGGCAGTGTTCCGCTTGCGTTTGATTATCAGTACAACATAGCGGAAGAAACAAAAATGTCGGAAAACGTAAAAATTACGCTTTACAGAATTGTGCAGGAATCTTTAAGCAATGCGGTAAAGCACGCCAAAGCAAAAAACTTTAAAATAATTTTTACGGAAGACCAGTCAGATATTTTTTTGACTGTTCTGGACGACGGTGTCGGGTATCCCAAAGGCGGACATAAAGGCGTAAACAAACTGGGCATACGCGGCATGAAAGAAAGCGTAACAAATTTAGGTGGCACAATAAGTATAGAGGGCGTTAAGGGAAAAGGCACAACAATTTCCGTTATCTGCCCCAAAATATCCTATGCGAGGAAAATATGATAAAGATTGTAATGGCTGACGACCACGTAATGGTACGCAGCGGCATACGTTCGGTGCTTGAGAGAAAAGACAAAGATATTCAGGTTGTTGAAGAATTTTCAAACGGTAAGGAATTACTGGAATACGCAAAAAATAATGACGCGGATGTTTATCTGGTAGATATTTCCATGCCGCTTTTGAACGGTATAGAAGCGACTCAGAAACTTCTTAAAATTAAACCTGAAGCCAAAGTTATAATACTCAGTATGTATGATGACAGAATTTCGGTTGAAAAAGCAATGAAGGCAGGCGCAAAAGGTTTTGTTGTAAAAGTATCCACGGTGGACGAAATTATAGAAGCAATAAAAGAAGTGAGCAAAGACAGATTCTTCCTTTGTTCCCGCGTTTCAAAATATGTTGTGCAGGGCTTTTTAGACAAGACTTCCGGCAAAAAACCCAAAGGCTCCTTAACGCCTAAGGAAAGAGAAATTTTGCAGTTGATAGCCGAAGGCTACAGCAGCAAAAAGATAGCTGCGGAATTCGGTCTTTCCCTTAACACAATTCACGTGCATAGAAACAATATTATGCGCAAACTTAAAATACACAAACAGGCCGAACTTATAAGATACGCCATTAAAGAAGGTATAGCGCATATATAATGAGGATTATAGCAGGCACAGCCAGGGGGCGCAAGTTATTTTCCGTCTCCAAAAATTTGCCGGTAAAGCCGATTTCCGACAGGATTAAACAGTCCGTGTTTGATATTATACGTCCGCGTATTCCCGCGGCTATAATGCTGGATTTATTTTCAGGCACGGGCAATGTTTCCATGGAAGCGCTTTCCCGCGGGGCTTTAAAAGCCGTTATGGTGGATAAAGAACCATCTTGTCTTAAGGCCGCCACCCGCAACTTGCAGCACTTGGGATTTGAAGACAGAGGCAAAGTTTTAAAAGGCGATTTGCTTAAAGACCTTAAATGGCTTGGCGCTTACAGCGGCGCGGATAAGTACGACATTATCTTTATGGGGCCGCCTTACAGGGATATCAAAAATATTCCCTTAAGCTTCAGCGGCCCCGTTCTTGCTTCCGTCGCAAAGGCGCAGCTTTTGGCTCAAAACGGCATTATAGTTTTGCAGCATCACAAAAATGAAACATTTGACGTTCCCGCCCCGCTTGAAGTTTACCGCGAGGAAAAATACGGAGATACTTTAGTCCACTTTTTAAGGCATAAAGCCGATGATACCAAATAACGAAAGAGAACTTAATTATTCCAAAGTAAAGACGTACAGGGACTGTCCTTACCTTTTTAAACTTAAATATGTTGAGGGAAAAAGGGAGGGCTTAAGCCCCGCCACTTCTCTTGGCGTTTCCATACACCGCACGCTTGAAGAATACCACGCAAACAGCAACGACCCCAGCGAACTTTTAAAATACTATAACCGCTGCTGGCTTGGCGCGGGCTATTCCTCCGCGGGAGAACAGATGGAGTATTATCTTAAAGGCCGCAATATGCTTGAAGTTTACGAGCAGAATGAGTATTCCCGCAACACAACCGTCGCCGCAACGGAAAGGGAATTTATGTTTGATTACGAAGGCTGGACTTTCCGCGGCAAAATAGACCGCATAGATAAATACGAAGACGGTTCCTGGGAAGTTATTGATTATAAAACAGACGCCGCCTTAGACGAAAATTTTGATATTAAATCCTCCCTCCAGCTCGGCATTTACAGCATTGGCGCGCGCCGCGCGTGGAATATGGAAAAAGGTAAAGTTACCATACACTTTGTAACTTTAGATAAAAAAATCTCCGCGGATTTTTCCTGTTTTGACGAACAGCAAATTTTAAATACTTTTATAGAAGCGGGCAAGAAAATAGAAAATATGGAATATGACCCTAACACTGAACATTGCCCTCTTTGCCTTATGAATAACCGCTGCCCGTTCAGCTCCGTCAAGAAAGAAGAGGAGGGGAAATGAAGAAGACTTCCTTTATAGCAGGTTTATCTTTGGGCATTTTAGCCTGCCTCGCCGTGTGTATGGTTGCGGGTTATTTTATGTATGAAAATTTTTTAACGCAGCAGGCGGAACTGCAAAAGCAAATGCAGGCGCAGCAGCAGGTACCGCAAACTATTAAGGCAGCGCAACAAACGCCGTCGCAGCCGCAAACCCCGCAGGAAATGCTTTCCGCTTTAGATAAAATTATAGAGCAAAATCCTAACGACGCTGGTGCCTATCTCCAAAAAGCCGATATGCTGGCGCAAATGGGGGATTATCAAAATGCTTTGGCAATGTATAACGTTGCTTTGGGCTTAAATCCGTCCGATGCGCGCGCTTATTTAAACCGTTCCGTAATAAAAATGATGATGGGTGATTATGAAGGCGCGGCGAAGGATTTAAATGCGGCAATAGCCGCTAACCCCGAACTGGCAAAAGCTTATTATAACCGCGGTGTTGCAAATACCAATATGATGCAGCTTAACAATGCTTTAAAAGATTTTTCAAAAGCTATGGAATTGTTTGCAAAGCAGGGCGATAAACTTTCCTACCAAGACGCGGCAAAAGCTTTAAATACCGTCAATAACTTTGCAAAAGCGGGCGGCGCAAGCCCGCGTGCTAAACAGGACGCAATACGCAAACAGGCAAAAGAACTTTCCGTTAAAAGCGATGACAGCGCGTCAAAAAATTACAAAAGCGCGCTTACCGCAAGCCTTAACGGCGCGGCCGCAAAAAGCGCTTTGGAAAAATTTAAATCTTCCTCCGTTAATATGGACGGCTCGGTTAATTTTGCAGACTTAGGCTCTTCTATAAATCAAGCCGCAAAATCTATGCAGGATAAGCAGTCCAACGCGCCCAAAACCACCTTGGATTACAGGGCAGAGGCGCAAAAAGCTTTGGCAAAGGGCGACTATAAAGGCGCAAAAGAAGCGCTTGATAAAGCCATAGAACTTAATCCCAAAGACAGCGATTTATACACACAGCGCGCAATGGCAAACGCGCAAATGCAGGACTATGCTTCCGCCTTGCAGGATTATGACGCCGCCATTGCCGCCGACCCTAAAAACGCGCAGGCTTTTTACGATAGGGCGCGTATAAAATCCCTTGCGGGCAACAATAAAGGCGCGCTGGCGGATTTGGCCTCTGCGAAAGATTTATATAAAGAGCAGGGCAATAAACAGGGCGAACTGCAAAGCGAAAATATGGCTAACACGCTTACGGGCAAAAATGTCCGCACGACAAAGAATGATACGGAAGCGCAGCGTCTGCTTAAAGAAGGCACAAACGAATATAATAAAGGCAATTACGGCGACGCTTTGACTAAATTTGACCAGCTTATATCGCGCCAGCCCGATGTGCCCGAGCTTTATTATAACCGCGCAATTACCAACGCGGCTATGGGCAACAGCGACGCGGCATTAAAAGACTATAACGCCGCCATACGGAAAAACCCCAGAATGCCCGACGCGTATATCGGCGCGGCTAATATTTTAATGCAAAATAAAGATACGGGCAAAGCTAAAGAATATATAGAAAAAGCCCTTTCCCTAAACCCCGATAATTCTAAAGCTTATACAATGCAGGGTATGCTTGCCGCCAACGACAATAAGCCGCAGGAAGCTTTAAACAGTTTTAACAAAGCGATAGAAAAAGATTCCGAAGACGCCGCCGCGTACCTTTACCGCGGCGTAACTCAGGCCAATCAGGGCGGATTAGATAAAGCTTTGCAGGATATAGCTGTGGCCAAACAACTTGCCGCGGCGCAAAATAATGCCCAGCTGCTTAAAGAAGCGCAGAAATACGAAGAAATGATTATCAAAGCGCAACAGGGCGGATAACAAAATTTAAAAAAAGAGGTTTTTAAAAACCTCTTTTTTTATGGCTTCCTCTTAAGTTATTAGAGGAAAATTTCTGTAAAAAAGATAAAATATAAATAATGGTTGACGAGCTTTTTAATAAATTTTCCGCCGGCAGGCAGCCCACGCAAGACGATTTTCACGCGGGCAAAATGTTCCTGCTGCTGCAAGACCCCTTCGGTATGTGGTGCAGCTACCACGCCCCCAAAGAAGCCGCAGTTGAAGAACCTAATCTTTACGAAAATCTGCGCGGCAAGACAGACAGAAATACCCGCGACGTATGGATACACGAACATTGCAAAACAACAATTTTGGTAACCGCCGCCAACGATGCGGAACGCTTTAAAAAAACATTAAGCGCAATGGCAGAGGGAGTGGACGGTATTATAGGCGGCGCTTTGTGGGATTTGCGCGGCAACCCCGGCCTTTTGGGTACGGTTAACCTTTTATTTAAAGTTAACGAAGGGCAAAGCGTGTTCGGCCCGTATCATTATAAAATAGTGCAGCTTAAGCGCGCCGGCGAAATGAAGGAACACTACGCAATGCAGACGGCGGTTATGAATGAAATACTTTCCAATATCCAGCAATACGCGCCGCAAAACGCTTTATTTATTTTCAAAAGCAAAGAGCAAACCCTTGACTGCGCCAGAATTATAGAGCGCGCAAAAGCGCACATAGCGGATTGGCAGCTTATTAAATCGGGCGAGCTTATCCCCGACGCAAAAAAACCGCCAAAGGCCGCAATGCCGCCTTGGCGCGTTTATGCAAATAAATATCTTTTTGAAAAGAAGGACCTTGCCCTGCTGCCGCATTTAAGCGGGCAGATGCGCGACGCGCTTAAAGCGCATAATCTTCACACTTACGAAGATGTCGCAAAGGCGGGCCTGCCCGCCGTAAAAGAAATTTTGCAGGAGCCTTTAGCTACTGACGCCATTGCCATTGACACCTATTGGCACGCCGTAGCTTTTACACACGGCAAGCCCGTCTTGCGCGAAAAAGGCGTTTTCCCGCTTGTGCCAAAACAGCGTAATTTATATTTTGATTTTGAAGCCACCGAAACTTTTACAAAAGACAGTATTTCTTTTATTTACCTTATAGGTGTTTGGGATAAGGAAGAAAATAAATTTGTCTCTTTCGTCGCAAAAAACGAGGCGGAGGAAGAAATTATCTTTAAGCAGTTTGCAGATTATATCGGCCCCGCGGGCGAAAGCGCGCTTTACCATTGGACGGAATATGAAGTTAAAAAGATGCGCGCGTTATGCGATAAATATCCCGCCATTAAAAATGATTTACAGAAACTTGTTGACGCCTGCGTTGATTTAAAAATAGTGGTTGAACGCGCGTTTTATCTGCCTTCGCCCAGCCTTTCGCTTAAGGCGGCGGCTCCCTCTTTCGGCTTTCATTGGCGGCAGGACGACTGCGGCGCAATGGACAGTATGGTTTATTTTACCACCTGGCTTAAAACAGGCGACGAAGCTTTGCTTAAAAAAGTTCTTATGTATAACGAGGACGACTGCGTGGCCATGCTTTATGTGGAAGATTATCTTAAAAAGGCGGAGGTTTTTATACCGTGAACAAAGAACTTTCCGTACTTAAACAAGCTTTAAGCGAAGCGGGTAAAATTGCCAAGAAATATTACGGCAAAGTAAGTTACGATTTAAAGGGCCGCGGCAATTTGGTTACAAAGGCCGACTATGAATGCCAAAAAAAGATAACGCAGATAATATCAAAACACTTTCCTAACCACGCATTTCTTGCGGAAGAAAAACAACAAAACCTTAACACTGACGGCAGTTATATTTGGGTGATAGACCCTATTGACGGTACGGCTAATTATGCGCACACGTTCCCGCACAGCGGTATTTCTGTCGGGCTTACAAAAGACGGCGTTCCCGTGCTTGGCGGCGTTTTGGATTTTTCCCGCGGGGAAATGTTTTACGCCGTTAAAGGAAAGGGAGCGTTTTTAAACGGTAAAAAAATACGCGTTTCCAAAACCGCAAAATTGCAGGATAGTCTGCTTGTAACAGGATTTCCTTTTGAAAGAAATAATATAGAATTTTTGCATATACCCGTTTTTAAAGATTTTTTGATGATATGCCACGACGTAAGACGCACAGGTGCGGCCTCGCTTGATTTATGCTGGGTCGCCGCGGGCAGAATTGACGGATATTGGGAATTTACGCTTAATCCATGGGACGTTTGCGCCGGCAAATTGATACTTGAAGAAGCCGGCGGGAAAGTGAGCGACTTTTACGGTAAACCTTGGGATAAGCTTGAAACTTACGGGGCGCAGACTTTAGCCAGCAACGGTAAGATTCACAAACAAATGCTTAGTGTGCTTAAAAAAACTGTGGGGGAAAAATGAAAGTATCTATAGTAAACCAGTACAGCGTATTTTTGGTAAACGAGCCGGGAGCTCTTAAAAAATTTTCAAAAATATTGGAAAAGGAAGGGCTTGATATAGTAGGGCTTTCTTCCGACGTAAGATACGAAGCCGCGATAGTTAAGTTTGTGGTCAGCGGCGCCAAAGAACCTGAAACCAGCCGCATAATAACGGGCGCCGGTTATACTTCCATAAAGACGGAAGCCTTATCTTTGGAAATTAAAAACGCATCCGGCGTAATAGCCCATATCGGCGATATTTTGGGAAAGAAAAATATAAATATCACAAATATTTATTCAACTATGGTAGAAAATTCCGCCGCGCGCGTATTTATGGTTGTGGATGATTTGGAAAAAGCCATTGACGTGCTTAAATCCGTAAAGGACTTTTAAGCGCAGGTCTGTTTAACACTATTTTAAAATATGGTATCATAACGATTATGTCAACAGTTTTTATTACCAGCTCGGCAGGTTTTGCGGTTTGTCTTATTCTGCTTTTCTACTTTGTAGCAAAGTACAGGGAAGCCGAATCCAAGGATAACGGCGAAGACCTTGATATCTTAGATGAGGTTTCGTCCGCCGCTTCCAGCGCGGCGCAGGACGCAAAGCGTATTTTCGGCAAGGGCGGGGCAGGCGTTTCCGCAAAAGAAATAGCGGATATAAAAGACAGGCTTAAAGAGCTTCATTACAGAATAGAAGAATTAAGACTGCTTGAAGAAAAACGCAACAGCGAAACCGCCGCCTTAATAACCAAAGTGGAGCAGCGCGTAAGCACCTTTGAAAACGAATATGTAAACAAACTCCAGCCCACTTTATACAGTCTTATAAATGAGCTGGAAAATATACAAAGCAAAACAAAGATTTAAATTTTTAAAAGCCAAATAAAAACTCCCCCGATTTATTTTTTTATCGGGGGAGTTTTTTATTTGCGTAAAACTTCTTCCCGCGCTATTCGCAGGAAAGATATGTGCCGCTGCCCTGCGAGTCAAAATAAACTGTAACGCAGGAAAGGCCTGAGGCCTGGTCGCAGTAGCCTGAGTACGGGCCGTAAGAATACCATTCGCACATGCACGCGGTAGTGGCATTGCCCGTGCCGCCGCTGGCGCTTATTTTGCATTTGTATCCCCTGCCGTTTGTATTGCAGATTGTTTGATAATTTGAGCCTGAGCAGTTTGGCAAAGACCATGTTGTGCAGGAAAACTGGTCGGCCGTTCCCTGTATATAGTCGTTATAACAGACGGGCTGGGTTGTTCTGGAGCGGCAGTCATCTGGGTTATAGCCCACGGGCCAAGACCAGCCGCCCGAGCCGGGTTGGCATAGCTGGTAAGAGTAAGAGAGGCAACTTCCGCCAGAAACCGAGTTACAGCTGGCAATAGCATCGGTTGTTTTTATAACGGGGTTTATCGGAACTATGCAGGTACCCCAGATACACGAAGAAGAGCATGTTTGCGTCCCGCCGCTGCCGCAGCTTTGCGTCTGCCCCGGCGTGCAGGTGCCTCCGCCGCTGCAAGCTCCCCAGGAGCCTGTTGTCCAAGAACCGCTTACGCAGGTTACTGTTCTGGTTTGGCTGCCTATATTGCAATTGCCGCAGGCTTGACTGGTTGCGGGTTTGGTACCATCCGGGCAGGTAGCCGCTACGCAGGTATTTCCGCTTTGTGTATAACCGCTGTTGCAAGCCCAAGGGCAGGTGCTTTCCCTGCTGCAGCCCGTATAAGAGGCATTGGCAGGCGCATTTGTGCATTGCTCACAGGCTATAACCGTGCCTGATACCTTCGCATAATAACCTGTCGGACATTCCATGCAAGTCTGCCATGCGGTGGTTGTCCATTGCCCTGTTGATATATTGCAGCTGACGACTCTGTACTGCCTGCCGCAAGTGCCGCAGGTTTGAGTATTTATAGGTATATTGGAGTCATCGCAATAATTGCTGCAAGTTCCCCACGTGCAGGAGGAAGAACAGGTTTGCGTGCCCGAACCGTTACAGCTTTGCGTTGCGCCGGGGGTACAGGTTCCCGTTTCTCCCGTACAGGTTCCCCATGCGCCCCATTGTCCTGTTGTTGTATTGCAAACTCTGGTTTGCGTGCCGCACTTACCGCAGGTTTGTGTAGAAGAGCCCGAGCAGGAAAGCGCAGGCGCGGCGCAGGTTCTTACCTGCTGGCCCAGCTGTGTTACGCCGTGGTAATCCCATGTTTGGCCTGTTTGGCACACACAGCTGCACCCGCTTGAGGCGCGTATAGCATTGGTGTTGTAACCGTAATTATCCAATGTACCGTAACCCTGAGCGCAGTTTAACTGACATGTGCAGGAACTGCCGTTCCAAACAAGAGGGGAAGTGCACATAAAGCAACGCCCGTCGGAAAGTGTTCCGCCCGCAGGGCAAGAGCAGGAGCATGTGGTAGAGTTCCATGTACCTGCCGCAGTTTGCTGTGCGATAGATGTATATGCGGGTATTGACGCCGCGGCGGAAGCAGAAAGGAAGACACAGGTTGACCCGCAGTCCTTTTGGCAGAATAAGCCTTTACATCTTGCTTCCATATCATTGCTTGTGGAAACGCTGTTGCTGCACGCGCCGCCCGCGCCGGCGCTGTAATCTATTGCGTTAGAGCATATACATTGTTTTGCTGTTGGTCCCGCGCCCGGGCCGCTGGTAAAACGCCAGTTAAGCCATGCTTTGTTAGCGGGGCAGGCGCAGCCTGTTGTGGAGTCAAAAGGATTCTTGCCTGTTGTCGGGCAAGTGCAGGAGCAGGTTGCGTCAGTCCACGTTCCGCCCGTGCTCGTGCATTTTGTATAGTCTGCCGTATTAGGGCAGGCGCATATCATTTTATCGGCCTGACAGTTGCCGTTAACATCACAGCCGCCGCTTTGCATTTTTGTTGTTTTGGGCGAAGGGCAGGAACAGCAGGTTGCAAAGTTACCCGTAGTAGCCGAGGTCCTTATAAATCCGTCTGAACAAGTTGCTGGGCAGGCAGGTTCCACACAGGTAGACCACTGGCAGGAAGAATTACAGGTTTGGGTTCCGCCGCTGCCGCAGCCTTGTGTCGCGTCGGGGGCGCAGACGCCCTGACCCGTGCATGAGCCCCACGAGGTTGTTGTCCAATTGCCTGTATTTCCGTCGCAGGAAACTGTTCTTGTTCTTGTGCCGCAGTTGCCGCAGCTTTCGCTTGCCGCAGGTTTACTTGCCGCAGGGCAGGTTTGCCCCGTGCAGGGGCCCCATTCGCCGCAAGAGCCGCCCTCGCAGCTGGCGGTGCAGGTTCTGACTTGCGTTCCGTTATTGCCGCAGGTGCGGCTTGTATTTTGGGTTTGTGTAGGCGCAAAACAGGTGCCGCCGCTGACGCAGCCTAGGTGGCATTCGCAAACGCAGGTTTCTTCGTTACGGACAAAATTGTTGGTACATTCCGGCGAGCCGCTGCAATTACAAACATCGCCCGCCGCGCCTATTATATTGCCGAAGCTTGTACAAATATCCCCCGTGCAGCCAAGCCCCGTATTTACATAACTGCTGGAAAAACTGAATTTTGTTCCGCCTTTATCATAAGCTGCCGTTACGCAGTTTTTTGCAGCGTTAAGGCTTATGGTATAGTCGTTAATTTTTAAAACTTGTCCGCTTACCGCCTCCTGATTTTTCTTAGTCGTTAACTGCCCCAGCCCTGCAACGCCTGTATAGTATTGCTTGTCGCGGGCGAATTTTGAAATTTGTTTATTACGCACCATTTCCAAAAGGTTTATGGCTTCAACGGCTTTTGTCTTTCTGACGGCTTTTGTATATAAAGGATAAGCCAGAGCCGCAAGTATCGCGACGACAAGAACGACAACCAGAATTTCCGTTAAAGTAAAACCGCATTTCTTATTTATTTTTTTAAAAAGTGAAGACATTAAGTCCTCCAAGCACTATATAAATTTAGTTTATACATATAATAACTCATTATAGTATTATATCTTTATTTATAATAATCAAGGGGACAAAATAAAAGCCCCGCCGTATTGGAGCGGGGCTTTTATGGGGATAAAAAATTTTCAGTTCCAGTTTTTGGAGAGTTCGGCTATTTTCCGCTTGGCTTCCGCGCGCTTTTCTCCCTTTAAATGGTCTATAAAAACTTTACCGTTTAAGTGGTCTAT
Source organism: uncultured Elusimicrobium sp. (assembly GCA_964490555.1). GTDB lineage: Bacteria > Elusimicrobiota > Elusimicrobia > Elusimicrobiales > Elusimicrobiaceae > Proelusimicrobium. Next base: position 14,416 of record CAZBCE010000026.1, read on the forward strand.
TTCGTGCTGAAGGATTATTGCAAAATATCCGTTTGCCGTAAGAGTTACGGGCAGGCCTTTTTCGTTTAAATATTTAATTTTAACCTGCTCTGCGCGCTCAACTTCTATATCAAGACCGGGGAAAGAAAGGCAGCCTTCCTGGCTTGGCACGCTGCCTTTGGAAGAGGAAATTTCGGGGTTAATAAGCACATAGCGTTTATATTCTTCTTTTTCTTCCGTTCCGACGGGCAGCATTATTACGGCTAAGGCCATATCAAGCCCCACCTGCGGCGCGGCAAGGCCCACACCGCGCATTGCAAGGCAGGTGTGCGTCATATCATTTATTATTTTGGGGAGCTTTTTTTCCATAAGGTTAAAATTAACTCTTTGGGTTTTTTTAACCAGTATATCTTCCCCGTATTTATATATCTTGAGTATAGCCATAGTTAAAATTTGTAAGAGACTTCTCTTCCCTCCCACAAAATTCTTGCGGTTATGGGCAATGCTGTTTCTTTACCGTGCTGGAGCGCGCCCCAAGCCATAACCAGTCTTTCAAGCTGGTCATTTGCGCCGTAGCTGCCTGATACGCCCATAATAATCTCCTGCGCTTTTGCGGCCTGCGCCACCTGGCAGAGAGCGTAAGAAGGCTCGTTGCTGTTTATGATAAGCGGGAATACGGGGCGGCCGTATTTTTCCGCCAATAAAATAATATTTGTAAAAAGTTCGTTTTCGTCAATTGTTTTGGAACTGGTTGTTTTGCCCACGCTCCAGTCTTCCAAAGGTTTGGCGTAGAGTGTTATTACGTCGGTATCGTCATTATTTAAGTTTTGAAGGATATGCTCAAGGTGATAAAGATTATCGGGGTCTTTAACGGCGATTATCAAACGTTTCTCGTTTTCCAATTCCGATAAAGCCGTTTCCAGACTTTCTTCCTTGGTTTTATTTAATTTCTCTCTGTGCCCTTCTTCAAAAATATCATTGGCTTTTTTGGCGTTAAGCTTTTCCGATATATGGAACAAGATAAAAATAAATACCGCAAAGGAAAGCCCTGCTATTGTGGCGGTTTTCTTTGTTATCAGGTTTATGACGGCCAGCGCTATAATAAAAAGCGTTACCAATGTGCCGCCGACAGGTATGTAATAGTGGTCAAATTTTATATTAAAGGGCATCATAAACTCACGCTTCTGTTCCCTGTTTTTAAAGCGCAGTATTACTATAGAGGAAAAGCCCAGCACAAAACTCCATAAAACGCCGAAGGCATAGGCCTCGCCTATCAGATAGGTTTTGCCGCGGGACAGTAAAATGACGATAATCTGCATAATGCAAATCATATTTATGATGTTATAGGTAGTGCCGTAAGTTTTGTGTATCTTGCGGAACCAGTCGGTAAGAATGCCTACTTCCACCACGCGGTTCATAATGCCGTTTGCACCGATAATGGACGTGTTTACCGCGCCGGAAAGCATTACCACGCCAGCTATAACAACCGCGGCCTGCATTATAAGTTTTAATATATTGGGGCCTGAAAGGTGCATAGCCAAACCCGCCAGCAGGTTATCGTAATATTTTGTTGCAACCAAGTCGGGCGGAATTATGAGGGAAGATAAAAACGTAAGGCCGCCCGTAAAAACAAAAGCGAAAATGAAAACAACTAAAGCCGCTTTTTTAAGATTTTTAATTTTAGGGTGTTCAATTTCCCTGTACACCTGCGCTAAAGTTTCAAGGCCGCTCAAAGCCAAAACGGAATGGCCCAAAGCCATAAGCACGCCGATATAGCCTATCTTTTCCAAAAAGGGCATATGAGAAGCCCAGCCTATGGAGTCTTTATTAAGCTGCGGCGCGAAAGGCGGAAGGTTAAAGGAACCTCTCTGTAAAATTGTTATTGCGGCCCAGATAAACAGAACTACGCAGATAATCATGGAAAACTGTATTATTTTGGAACTTTTTTCGCTGGAGTCTTCTATGCCTTTAATATTTTGATACCAAAAATAAATTGTAACGGCCAGCGCGAAAACAACCGCAAATCCGTTTGCGGGCAGCGCAAAATGCACGCCGAAAGTTTCCATGGAGGAGTTTATAAGCCCTACCAAATAGTGGCCTGCGGAAATACTGCTGATAGGCCCCGTAAGCATAAAGTCAAACAAGATTGCGGCGGCTGCTGCTTTTGCTGCGTTTTCGCCAAGGCCCGCGTTGACGACGGGGAATATCCCGCCGCGCGTAAAAAGGGAACAGGCTTCTATATACATCATCAGCAAAAAGCCCGAAAGCAGCATTATGGCCAAAATATACCAGGGGAAAGCGGGGCCGAAAGCTTTCATAGCTATGCCGCCCGCGTAGAACGCGCTTGAGCCGAAGTCGCACAATACCACGGCGGCGGCTTTCCAAAATGTTATAAAGGTAAGCATTGCCGTAGTAATGACAACAACCCCTTTAGCCCTAAAGGGGTTATGTTGCGTTCTTAAAGTATTTTCTGTGGTCATATTCGTTTAAAACGATATTTTGTTTAAAACTTCCTCTTCGTTTTGACAGGAGGCAAGTTCCGTAAGAAAGGAGGCCTTAAATTTTTCCGCCAGAGAGGCAAGAAGTTTTAAGTGTTGGGAAAAGTAAGTCTGCCCTGCGGGAGATAAAAATAAAAACATCACTTTTATTTGAAGGCCGTATTCGTCGCTGATGCCTTGGGGCATTACGGCCACGGCGGCTTCAAAAGCGCGAAGGTCTTCCAACCTTGCGTGAGGTATGCTAAGACCCGTGTCTAATGTTGTGCTTATGCCCTGTTCACGTTTAAGAACGGCGGCAAGCATATATTCTCTGTCAGCTTCGGGCAGGTCGTCGCAGATAGCGTTTACAAGTTTAGAGACTAACTCTTTCTTGGAAATTTTTTCCTTTATAATAAAGGTTCTTTTTTTGTTTAGTATCACAGGGATACTGTTTGTTTGTGTAGCCATAGCCAGACTTATATAATACCAAACCCCCAGTCTTGCCGTCAAGGTGGGGGGATTTGCTCTGCTTGGGCCGAGGGAAACTAGCAGGCTCGCATATTTTGGTAAATTTTAATTTTTTCTTCGCTAAACTACCGAGAGTCGCTCCGCTCCCATTCTTCTTTGTACTTCGCGCTTAGAATAAAATTAA
>CAZBCE010000027.1:0-16163 GCA_964490555.1 uncultured Elusimicrobium sp.
TACCGAGAGAGGGACTCGAACCCTCACGTCCTTGCGAACAATGGTTTTTGAGACCATCCTGTCTACCAGTTCCAGCATCCCGGCTTAAATCTGTTATGCCGCACTGCGCGGCCGTGTTTACATAAAAAATAACTCTATTAAATAATTTTACCAAATTTAAGTTTATTTTTAATTTTTATTAACTTCGTCCGTCGCAGGTTGCGCCGCTTTTTGTTTCTCTGCCTGCTTTTGCGCCCATTGCGGATTAACGTATTCTATTATGCCGTTTGTTATTGCGTCGGCAAGTATACTTACAAATCTGTCTTGGCGCAAAAGTTCCTCTTGATACGGGATAATCATATAAGCGTTTTCTATCAGTACGGAAGGCACCTGCGGGGAGTTGCGGATAACGGCGAAGTCAGCCTCCAGCACGCCCTCGGAAGGCAGGCCAACCGTGTGTCTGAAACTCTTTTCCAATGCCTGCGCCAGCCCGACATCCTGCGGGTGATAGTAATAAATTGAAAAGCCTCTCTCTTTGGCAAACGGGTCCACAAAATCGGGCAGGGCATTGTTGTGTATGCTTATAAACATATGCGCGCCCAGTTCGTCTATTTTCTCCGCTCTTTCGTTAAGGTCAAGATGTTCGTTTTCTGCACGGGTTAAAAGCACTATCGCGCCTTTTGCGCGCAAAGCATCAGCGGCCGCTAAAGCTATTTTGTAATTGGCTTCATATTCCAAAAGCCCCGTAGGGCCTACCGCGCCGTCGTAAGGCACTGTTCTTTTGGGGGAATGCCCGGGGTCAAGCAAAATCTTTAAATCCCTAAGCGGCAGTTTATCGGTAAAAAATAAACTGGGCCTGTGATAAAGTTCAAAAACAAGATTATTACCGTCGTATTTATAACTGTACCCCCAAAGCAGCTGCCCCGGTTTATAAATTGCGGATATTTTTTTGGTGTAGTCGGAAGTAATTTCGTAATTTAAAGATTGTATCATCGTGTCGTCAACTTCCGTATTTACCGTGTTAAGCGCCTGTGTGTAAAAAAGAGTTATGTTGAAAGAGTTTTTAGTTTGGTCTATCTTAAAACTTACTCTTTCCGTATTTTTTACGGTTAGCACAGTTTTATCTTTGTCGCCGTCGCAGGCAACCTCCCACGCTATATTGCGCGGAGGGTTGGAGTGCGGCATAAGTTCTATATAACTTTTTTCCAGCCAGCCCAAATTTTGCCCGTCTAAGGCAACACGGTAAAGGTTGTTAATCCTGCCCGTAACCGTAACCTTGCCAAAGAGTTTTGTGTTTAGTATATGGCCTTTTGGTTTGGCTTCGGGGCGCATACGAACATTTTCCGCACGGACGCGGGCCGTAACGGCGGCTTCCTGCGGGCTTACTATGCGTACTTTCCCGTTAGAATAAACGCGTTCGCGCTCTTTGCCGTCGCTGTCGTACATAACATAGCTTACGCGTGCGGGTTTTGTTATAAGGCTGCCTTTATTAAAGGCCAAAACGGTTTTATAAACACCTTTGTTTGCGGCAGACTCCTGCATATCTATACCTCTAAAGTCGTCGCCGAGGCTTAATTTTACGCGGCGGTTTGGGGAGCCTGATACGGTAAACTCCACCATATCCAGACTGGTGGCTTCCAAGTCTGAGGTGGGGAAAAGGTAGTCGCTGTCAAAACGGTATTTATTTTCGTATTCTTTATAATTAAAACCGCGCGCAAGTATGGTGCGCTTGGCTTTATATGTTTTCTCGCCGTCGTTAAATTCCAAAATAAAATCAAACTTGCCTTTTTCTATCGGCAGATAAGCCAGCCACGCGCCGTTTTTATATACAGGTATTTTAACCCCGTTTATGGTAAGCAAACCCGTATTGGGCGTAACTTTGCCGAATAGGAATATAGCCCTTGCCTCTTCGCTTACGCGCGTATTTTGGTGCGGATATTCCACCGTAATGGGGAATAATTTATCAGGGTTTTTATCCCTGTTTGTAAGATTAGGGGCTACGGGTATACTTTCCTGCGGGTATAAAAAAAGGGGCGCAAACAGAAAACAGGCTAAGATTAATATTTTTTTCATACTAATAAAATGATAACATAAAATATGCTTTACCGCGAACAGATTATAAACGCTTTAAACGAGTATCTTGATGTTCCTTCCAATCCCGAACACAACGGCTTACAGGTGGAGGGGAAGAGGGAGATTGAAAGGATAGCTTTCGGCGTGTCCGCCAATATGGCGCTGTTTAAGGAAGCTTTGGCTTTTAAAGCCGATATGATAATTACGCACCACGGGCTTATTTGGGATAAACCGCAGACTTTGACGGGAGTCTTTGGCAAACGCGCGGCCTTTTTAATTAAAAATGATATTAACCTTGCCGCCTACCATTTGCCTTTGGATAAACACCCCGTAATCGGTAATAATGCCTGTCTGGCAAAATTGCTTGCGCTGCAGGACATAAAACCTTTTGGCGATTATCACGGCACAAAAATAGGCGTTGCAGGCAACTTGCCGCAGCCCAAAAGCATTAAAGAGATTTACGAAATTTTACACGGCGAATGCCTTGCCCTGGGTAAAGATATTGTTAAGAATGTCGCCATAGTAAGCGGCGGCGCGCATGATATGTTTGAACAGGCGATAGCCGCAGGGGCGGATTTATATATAACGGGTTCACGTGATGAATATGTTGTGGAACATTGCCGCGAGGCGGAGATTAATTTTATAGCCATGGGGCATTATAATTCCGAACGGCTTGGCATACAGGCGCTTATGGAATATGTAAATAAAAATTTTAAAGCGCAAACCAAGTTTATTGACGTCGCGAACCCTTTCTAGAGGAGAATGCATATGCAGAAAATACACAGTAACATAGAAACTTACAGGGATTATATTTTGGAACTCCAAAAGAATATGACCTGCCGCCCTGCCGTCTCACCCGAACTCGGCGGAAAAGGCGAATACGCCAAGAGCGTTTATCTTGAGGGCGAACTTAAAAAGTTGAAATTTGACGAAATTTACCACATTGACGCCCCCGACGCCAGAGCGGAAAAGGGCATACGCCCCAACATAGTTGCCAAATACTACGGCGAAGATAAAACAAAAACCCTGTGGATTTTAGCGCATATGGACGTTGTACCCGAAGGCGAAAGAAGCCTTTGGAAAACCGACCCCTTTGAAATGGTTTTAGACGCTGACGGCGATACGATTTACGGCCGCGGCGTGGAAGATAACCAGCAGGCCGTAACGGCGGCTTTCCTTACCGCGCGCGCCATTATGGAAGCAGGCGTCCGCCCGCCCGTTAACCTCGGCGTTATGCTTCTTTCCGACGAAGAAGTTGGCAATGAATACGGTATGCAGTATGTTCTTAAGGCCAAGCCCGACGTGTTTGGCAAAGACGATGTTTTTGTTGTGCAGGATTCGGGCGAACCCGAAGGTAAAGAAGTTGAAATAGCGGAAAAAAATGTTTTTTGGTTCAAATTTACCACCACAGGCAAACAATGCCACGGCTCTATGCCCGATTCCGGCAATAACGCTTTTACGGCGGGCGCGCATTTAGTTATCCGCTTAAGAGACGGCCTTTATGCCAAATTTGACAGGAAAGACCCGCTTTTCGCTCCCGATAAAAGCACTTTTGAGCCTACAAAAAAAGAAGCCAATGTCCCCAATATTAACACTATCCCGGGCGTTGACGTTTTTTGTATGGACTGCAGATTTTTGCCTTCCTACAACCCTAAAGACGTGCAGGCGGAAGTTGCCCGCATAGTCAAAACCGTGGAAGACGATTTTAAGGTGCAGATTAAAGTTGATATCGTTCATCATGCCGCGTCATTTGCTACGCCGCAGGATTGCAAACTGGTAAAACTTTACTGCGAAGCTGTTGAAAAATTAAATAATGTCAAACCTAAAATATTAGGCGTAGGCGGCGGAACTTTTGCCGCTGAAGTGAGAAACCTCGGCCTTGCCGCCGTCGTAGGTTCCAAAATATACGGCGAGCCGCATGTTCCTAACGAAAAAGCCAGCGTAAAATTTACAATGGCTGACGCAAAGGTTATCACATACGTCCTTATGAACTATAAATAGGATTATACGGGATAAATGCAAAAGAAAGCCTTATTTAATATAGAAATCGTGATAGCGGTGCTTTTTGTAGCGCTGCTTGCGGGCCTTTCCGTCAGAAAGGTAAGTATTTTAAAGGAAGAAGCGCAGAGCGGACTTTCGGTTAAAAACCTTTCCGCCCTGCGTGATTCCATTGCCGTTTACCGCGGCGATAACGAGGGCCGTTGCCCTTCGGAACTTGGCGTTCTTGCGCCTGATTATATAGAAAAAGTTCCCTTTGCTTACGGCGCGGACGGCACAAAAAGCAATAATGTTAAAAACGGCATTTACGCGGCCGCTTTTGACGGCAGCGGCGGCTGGATATACGATAACGAACCCTCCAGTGAGAGCTATTGCCAGATATTTTTAAACACAAAATAATTACGGAGTTTTGATGACAGCAACTTTGATACTTTTCTTTTATGCCCTGCTCTTGGGGCTTGTTATAGGCAGTTTTCTTAATGTTTGTATTTACAGAATACCCAATAATATGTCCATTGTTTTTCCGCCTTCTTCCTGCCCTAAGTGCAAAAATAAAATTAAATGGTACGATAATATCCCCGTTATAAGTTTTATTATCCTGCGCGCAAAATGCCGCAACTGCGGGCAAAAAATATCGTTTGAATATCCTGTTATAGAGCTTTTAACGGGCCTGCTCACCGTGCTTTTTGTTTGGCGTTTCGGCATAAGCTGGTGGACGCCCGTCGTGCTTACGGTTGTTTATTGCCTTATTACTCTTTCCGTCATTGATATACACACAATGATTATTCCCGACAGGTTTTCAATAGGCCTTACCGTCTTTGCTTTGGCGTTTTCATTTTTAAACCCTGCGTTTAACGGAACTCCCTGGGATAAATTTTTATCGGCCTTAATAGGCGGCTCTATAGGCTTTTTCGGTTTGTGGGGGCTTGCGATATTCGGGCAGTTTGTGTTTAAAAAGGAATCTATGGGCGGGGGAGATATAAAACTTATGGCGGCCATCGGCGCGCTTGCGGGCTGGATGGGCGTTATAAATACTTTGGTTGTTTCGTCCTTTGCTGGCATAGCTTATTTTGGCGTATTAATGCTTTTAAAGAAAGATCTTGGCGATAGGACAATACCCTTTGGCCCGTTTTTAAGCGTCGGGCTTTTGGTTAATTTACTTATGCCGGGGCAAATGTTATTTTATTAATTTGTAAATTTTTATAAGAATAAAAAAACCGCTTCTTAAACGAGGCGGTTTTTTGTTTTGGTAATTTGTAAAACTTTAAGCTAATTTTGTTAACGCTTCCCCCATTTGCGCGAACGCGCGGGCGCGGTGGCTTATTTGGTTCTTTTCTTCAAGCGTCATCTCCGCCATTGTTTTGTTTAAATCTTTTACTATAAACAGCGGGTCGTAGCCAAAGCCGTTTGCACCGCTGTGTTCAAAGGCTATATAGCCTTCAACGCGGCCTTCTTTTGTTATTATTGTGCCGTCGGGCAGAGCGAGCGCGGCGACGGTGGCAAAGTGTGCGGTGCGCTTTGGCATTGGTATGTTTTTTAATTCGCGCAAAAGCTTTTCGTTATTGGCGGGATAGTCTGCCTTGTCGGCAAAGGCATAGCGCGCGCTTAATACTCCGGGTTGCCCGCCAAGCGCGTCCACCATAAGGCCCGTATCATCGGCAAGAGAAGGAAGTCCTGTCGCTTTAAGGCCCGCTACGGCTTTTATTATGGCGTTTTCTTTAAGCGTTTGAGCGTCTTCCACGGGTTCGGGAATATTGGGGAAATCGGCAAAAGTAAGATATTCAATTACCGCGCCGTTCTGGGTCGTGCGCGGTAATATTTTTAAAAGTTCTTCAGCTTTATGGGCATTACCCGTTGCAATCAATATTTTTGGCATTATTTAAAATTTCGGCAAAACTATATTTAATTTTCCGCTGTCCTGTTTATTTGTATCGCCGACGGATTTAATAATATCTTTTTTAAACTTTTCCTGCTGGTTTTTGTCGTGGTCTTTAGCGGCTTTTTCCGCCCAGCCTTCTATATATTTCATAACAACGTTAAACGCGCCCTGCATATGCACGCTGCTCACCCATTCTTTGGGGCTGTGCTCGTTATGAAAGCCCGCAAAAAGATTATAGGCGGGTACGCCCATAAAGGTAATATCATTGGCGTCGCTGCCGCCGCGCGCGGCCTCCAGCTTGGGAGTAACGCCCGCTTTTTGGTAGGCGGCTAAAAGCAAATTATAATTATCTGGATAGTTTTTAAGTATCTCTTTAGAATTTTTATAGCTGTCATTAATTTGCAGGGATATTGTTATAGCGTTTGCATGCTCTTTATATTTTGCGTTTATATAGTTGGTGTAATAGGCGGTAATATCCGTAACCATATCTTTAAGGCTTTCAAAAGCCTTAGTGTCATGTTCTCTTATTCTGCCGAAGATAGTGCATTGCGTGCCTGTTTCCTCCACCTTATAATAACTGGCGTAGCCCTGCGTGTCTTTGGTGGTGTAGGGGCGTAAATCGCGCGGGAAAAGCTGCAAAATATCATCTTTCATAAAGGAGGCCGAGGGTAATATTTGCGCGCCGGGGTGGCCAGCGGGAGGAGCCTTTACCGTTATTCTAAAGTCCGCAGCGTTAAAGTTTTCCGTCGCAAGGCGGCCAAAGCCGCGCCCGTCTAAAACAAGGCCGTAATCAGCGGCAATTTTATCTTTAGTTAAATGTTTTGTGCCGTCGCCAATTTCTTCGTCCGTGGTAAAAATAATTTTTACCGTGCCGTGTTTTATTTTTTTATTTTTTATAAGCTGTTCGGCTATGGTCATTATGACGGAAACGCCTGCCTTATCGTCGCCGCCTATAATAGTTGTGCCGTCGCTTGTTATAATCTTACCGCCTGCCGCACTTGCCAAATAAGTATCGTCGGCCGTGGTAAGGGAATATTCTTCGCTTATCTTAAGGTCGCCGCCTTTATAGTCGTGAACAACAGGTTTGGGATTCCTGCCTTTTAAATCTTCGTCGGGGGTGGTATCCATGTGGGAGGAAAGGAAGATAACGGGGGCATATTTTACCGTTGCGGGAATTTCCGCAAAAACATAATAATTTTCGTCCACGCGCACATTGCTTGCGCCAATATCTTTAAGTTCCTGCGCCAAAAGTTTGGCAAATGTTTTTTGCCCCTCGCTTGTGGGCGAGGTTTTTGTGTCGTATTCGCTTTGTGTGTTTATTTTTGCGTAGCGTACAAATCTTTCCGTTAAAGCCTGCTGCAAGCCGTCCTGCGCGAAAACTTTCGGCGGCAAAGCCAAAAGCATTATTATAAGCGCGCTTGCCCAACTGCTTGTTTTATTTGTCATAAAATCCCCATTAAAAATTTACCGCATAACAATAATCTAGATAATAAACCCGCCGCGGACAAGTGTATTTCGGCCTAAGGCCGCTTGGGCCGAATGGCCCATATTTTCCCTGCGGAGCAAAGTAATATTATAATCCTATTGTATTATAAATATGCGCGTTAAAAACTGGTATTTAAAAACCCCCTTGTTTTAGCAAGGGGGCTTTTTTTAATTAAGGTCTTTTATGGAAGCTTCTATCTGCGCGTGTTTTTGACGCATTTGCTCTAATTCTTCCTTGGCTTTATCCACCTGCTCCTTGGGAGCATTGTTTACAAAACTTTCATTGCCAAGCATTCTTGTGCGGTTGGCTATGCCTGTTTCCACAACGGTAAGTTCTTTGGCAAGGCGTTGCTTTTCCTTCTCAAAATCTATAAGGCCTTCAAGCGGGATATAGATAGAAGTATTGGCAAACACCGCCGTGGCGGATTGTTTAGGCTTGGCTATATTCGCGTCGATTTCAAGCGTTTCCACTTTGGCAAGCGCGGTAATATAGGCGGAATATTTATTTAATATTTCTGTTTCCTTAGCGTCGGCAGTATTTAAAAGAACTTTAATTTTAAGCGCGGGGGGAACATTAAACTGTGCCCTTACCGTTCTTATTTGGCTGATAACGCCTTGCAGTAAATTCATTTCCTCTTCCGCCTGCGCGTTTACAAAAGCGGCGTTGAAAGAGGGGTAATCTTCCTGCAATAAAAAGTCTTTTGTACCTGGGATAAACTGCTTAAAGCTTAAGGCAATTTCGTCGGTAATAAAGGGCATTATCGGGTGCAGGGCTTTAAGCGTGCCGTAAAGAACATTAACCAATATTGCAATAACATGTTCTTTATCCGCTCCGTTAAAACGTTGCTTGGCAAGTTCTATATACCAGTCGCAAAAATCGCCCCACAGGAAGTGGTAAAGAGTATCGGCAGCGGTGGACATATCATATTTTTCCACTGCGGCAGCCGCGCTTTGCATTGCTTTATTGTAACGGGAAAGTATCCAAATATCGGCAAGTTCCGTGCTGTTTTGCGGCAGCGCAAGCGGGCCTTGTATGCCTTCCATATTCATCTGTATAAAGCGGGAGGCATTGTAAATTTTATTGCAAAAATTGCGCGCGCCCACAATGCTGTCCTCGCCGTAAGGTATATCTTTACCGGGGACGGCTTGCGACACTAAGGAAAAGCGAACGGCGTCCGCGCCGTATTTTTCTATAAGGTCAAGCGGGTCAACGACATTGCCTAAAGATTTAGACATTTTCTTGCCGGTTTTATCTCTTACAATCCCGTTAAGCAGAACATCTTTAAACGGCGGTTTGCCTTCAAATTCAATACCCATCATTATCATACGGGCGACCCAAAGGTAAATAATTTCGTACCCTGTAACAAGCACGCTGGTGGGGTAGTAATATTTAAGTTCTTTTGTCTGCTCGGGCCAGCCGAATACGGAGATAGGCCACAGGGCGGAAGAGAACCATGTATCTAAAACATCGGGGTCTTGCACGGTGTCGTGGCTGCCGCAGTGCGGGCAGACGGGCTGCGTGAAAGAAACTATCGGCTGCGCGCCGTCTTCAAAAGAAACTTTTATAAGCTGTTCTTTGCCTTGCTTGTCCGCCGCAAAAGTTAAACCTTTTTCGCTGCAATGGCGGCAATACCAAACGGGTATGCGGTGGCCCCACCAAATCTGACGGGAGATGCACCAATCCTGCATATTGGTAAGCCAGTTTTCAAGCGGGCCCTGCCAGTTGGCGGGATGCAATTTAACTTCGCCCTGCTGCACGGCTTTAAGGGCGGGCGCGGCAAGCTTATCCATCTTTACAAACCATTGTTCGCTAAGGTAAGGCTCTATCGCGCTGTGGCAGCGGTAGCAGGTGGAAACTGCATTGTTGTACTTTTCTTCCTTAACCAAAAGGCCTGCTTCTTCCAAATCTTTTACGGTTTCTTTGCGGCAAAGTTCCCTGTCCATGCCGACGTATTTTGCGGGCGTGTTTATCATCTTGCCTTTGTCGGAGATTACAACAAAAACTTCAAGGTTATGACGCTGGCCCACTTCGTAGTCAACAGGGTCGTGGGCGGGGGTAATTTTAAGCGCGCCCGTACCAAAATCCTTCTCCACAGCTTCATCAGCTATGACGGGGATAAACCTGTCCGTAAGCGGGATTTGAACTTTTTTGCCTATTAAATTTGTGTATCTTTCGTCTTTAGGGTTTACGGCGACGGCAGAGTCTGCAAAGATAGTTTCGGGTCTGGTGGTGGCGATAGTTATTGCGCCGCTGCCGTCTTGCAATTTATAGCTTAAATGCCAAAGTTTGCCGCTGTGCTGTTCGTGTTCCACTTCAATGTCGGAAAGAGCTGTAGAGCAACGCACGCACCAGTTAATCATACGCTTGCCGCGGTAGACATATTGCTTATCCCACAATCTTTTAAAACATTCATAGACGGATTGCGCGCGGGTATCGTCCATAGTAAAACGGATATCGCTTTGGTCCAAAGCCCAACCCATCTTTTCAAATTGATTGAAAATTGCATTGCCGCACTCTTTATACCAATCCCAAACAAGTTCTACAAATTTTTCGCGTCCCAAATCGTGGCGGGAAAGTTTTTGTTCTTTGGCTAATTTCTTTTCCAATACATTTTGCGTGGCTATGCCGCCGTGGTCTGTGCCGGGGACCCAGTTTGCGCTTTCCCCGCGCATGCGGTGGAAGCGGATTAAGGTATCCTGCAAGGTATCGTTAAGCCCGTGGCCCATGTGCAGCGCGCCCGTTATGTTTGGCGGGGGAATAACTATGACATAAGGCTTTTTGCTTTCGTCTAAGACGGGTTTAAAAACACCTTTTTCCTGCCATAATTTGGAAAGTTTCTCTTCCACCAGTTTCGGGTCGTAGGCTTTGGGTAACATATAGAGGTCCTCTTAAAAATAATTAAAAATTTTACCGCTGTATTGGGGCAATATATACATTCTATCAATTTAGTAGAATATTTGTATGACGAAAGACTTGGAAAAACAACAGGTCATAGAACCTGAAATTATTAACGAACAGGGCGAAAATATCAGCCGCCAGAGTGAAGACTGTGATGTTTCCCGCGCGGCAGGCCGCACGATGCTGACGGTTTTTGGCGGGCTTTTGGCCGCGCTTGCGGGCATTGCAATGTTTATTTTGTTTTTAGCGGTCGCAATTGTGGTGGCGGTGCCTTTGCTTATTTTAAGTCTGTTCGGCAAGAAACCGAATGTAAAAGTTTTTAAATACAGAATTTAGTTTGTTGATATTTTCAGGTTGAGTGCGGCTGCTTTGCGGCGGATGCGTGCAGGGTGCGCGGCAAAAATATATTTTGCGTTTTAACTTTCCCTTTCGGTTAAAGTTGAATTTTTGGTATAATTTGTTATCAGAGTTGCAGAACACTCTGTTTTTTTGTTCCTGTTTTTAAGGAGAGGTGGCCGAGCGGTTTAAGGCGCAGTCCTGGAAAGACTGTATACTTGAAAGGGTATCGAGGGTTCGAATCCCTCCCTCTCCGTTCGCTAGTGTAAATTAATTAGATAAATTCCCCGAAGATATTTTTTGTCGTCGGGGATTTTTTTAGTATCGGACTGAAAGCATCCGCTTTTGCACCATGTTTTTAAAGTTTTTATAAAACCCAAAAATCATGCTCTGCTTAAAACTTTTTTTGTCCACTACTTTTTTAAAGTTGACCCAGAGCATACTTATTTCCCCAACGCCTAGTTCAAACAGCTGTATGCTACTTCTATAAACCGCGATATTTACTCCGACGATAAAAAAACAAAAAACTCAGCTATTTTACTAAGGTTGCGATTTGCTTCTCTCCCGTTCGCTAGTGTAAATTAATTATATAAATTCCTCGAAGACATTTTTTGTCGTCGGGGATTTTTTTAGTATCGGACTGAAAGCATCCGTTTTTGGACCATGTTTTTAAAGTTTTTAAAAAAGCAAAAAAACATGCTCCGCTTGAAACTTTTTTTGTCCACTTCTTTTTTAAAGTTGACCCAGAGCATACTTATTTCCCCCATAACTAGTCTTATAAGCGTGCCTGTTCGGGATGCAAAAGGCCCTAAAAGTATCTATCTTTCTTTTAGGTCCATTATTAATCACAAAAATTAATTTTATCCTTATTCCTGTTCTCGAATTTGTTTACTTTTCTTGTTAACGTAGTAGTTTTTAATGAAAGGCAGGCAGGCAATTCCCCCAACCGCGAGAATACTAAAATTTATGTATGAATTATTAAAGTGCGCTACTGCTGTAAGCGTGGGCAAGGTAATAACAAAGACTCCTAAAAGTTTGTCATAACTATCTGATATAAGATGTTTAAGCATGTGCGGGTTTAAGTCCCAATAAGTTCCTGACAATTCCTTAAGTTCTTTATCATTGGGAAGCCCTTTTAACGTTAATATTAATCCAAATATTTGGGTTAAAAGTAGAGAAAATTCATTGCAAGTTAAATTCATATTTTAGCACCTCATTTTGTTGAATAAAATTATATAGAGTCAATTGGTAGGGCATCTGATTCAAATTCTCTGGCCGTTTTTTCAAGCAGGGCGTAGTAGGGCCTTAAAGCGATTTTGTTTTCTTTCGCCTGCTGGTGCCAAGCATGAGTTCATCTTTGTTTATAAAAACGGCAAAGATAAGCATATAAACAATATCGAACTTGGTGTAAATGGCCGTTATCGCACGAATGTATGGGATTATGCCGGTGTAAACACCTTTGGTGGAGAACGGCATAACCTTGTTATGCACCCCACCGTCAAGCCAGTAGAATTGATCAAAGACGCTATTTTGGACGCGTCTAATCGCGGAGATATCATCTTGGACAGCTTTTTAGGTTCAGGTAGCACGCTTATAGCCGCAGAGATGTGCAAGCGTGTGTGTTATGGGATTGAGCTGGAAGCAAAATATATTGATACTGCGATAAGAAGGTTTGAGACACTTACTAAACAAGACGTCATCCATATTGCCTCCGGTAAAACATACCAAGAACTTCTAAAAAATAAAAAGGAGGGTAAATAATATGAACGACATAGAAAGAGATGAAGATTCTGTGGGTTATAAACACCCTCCCAAGGAGCATCAGTTTAAGCCTGGGCAAAGCGGCAACCCCAAAGGTCGTCCTAAAAAGAAGAAAAACTGGAGTTGGAACGAGTATTTGGAAAAGGAGTTGCTTCAAGTGGTAAAAATTAAGGAAAATGATAAACTCCTCAGAAAAAATAAAATGGAGTTAGTTGCTAAAAAAGCAGTTAATATGGCTGTATCCGGCAATCCCAAAATGATAGAGCTCGTGTCCAAGCTAATAATCAAGATGGACGATAAGAAGAACCCATATCCCGATATGCCACGAGTAATATTTCGTGGGGAGGAGAAGTTCCTGGAGGGAAATAATAGTGACTAACTAAAAAACCTTTAATGGCGCAAACAAAAAATATAGTTTGCGCCATTGATTTTTTGCATTCTTGCAATTCCGACCATATAAGCCATATGAAAAGTATTTGTATTTTAAGATCGCAATATCTCAAATTAACCCCCAAAATTACTACGCTGATGTGAGATGGTTTTCACCTGTTTTTTGTTTTAAAGGTCCTTGAATACTAAAAAAGTTCCGTGTTTTTTATTTAGGGAAGTGACTCTTTTGTATAGGGAGCATGGGCCCTAAAAAAGCCTTTGGGGGCCAAGTGTACGAAGTTTTTTGCTGGTAAAAATGGCCCCAAATATCAGTTGGTATCAGATAATAAACTTAAATATGAACCGATGGACTGCGAAGACGGAGTGCGGATATGCGCGAAGCTTGTTAAAATGTCATAGCGATGTTTTTCCTTAGGAGAGATTATAGAGTATGATCACACTTCTCGGGGTTTTTACCTACGATAATAGGTGTGATACCCATTTCTGATTTCCGATAGTCAGGCTTGTTATGAGGCCATACTGGCAGACGAAAACACCGCTCGGCACGTTAATTAAATGTTTTAAAGATTATAAATAATATATGCCCAAGGAAAAACACATCCGAGAGGGGGTGTAGTAAAATTTTTCGTACGGCATTAATAAAATCTAATGAGTATAATGAATTTATTTCCCAAAATAGAAACACCCTTAAATAGTATATAATAATTATTATTGTAAGGGTAATTTTTAAGATTACAAAATGGACATGTATTGGTTTGTAAAATAATATATTATAGAGTTTGATGACATATTTTAACATAGGCCAAGGGGTGAACATATGATAATTCGCATTGATAATGAGAATCTCTTTAAAGAAAAACTTAAAAATGGAATTAATCTCTTTGTTGGTGCGGGATTCTCTTGTTTGCCAGATGAAAAAGGTAACACTCTACCAATCGGAAATGAGTTAGCTAAAGAAATATGTGATAAATTTGAGGTTGAACAGATTTATTCTGATGATTTGCCAACGGCTTCTGCATTAGTTAGAAACAAACATGACCTGCAAAATTTTCTTAGGGAAAGATTCAGGGTAACATCGTATAATCCTGCCTATATGGCAATTAACAAGATTAATCTTAAATCTTTTATCACAACAAATATTGATAATATTATCCATTCCGTAATAGAGAATGGAGGAAAATATTTTTTAAACAGCATATCATACTATGGAGCAACAAATAGAGCACCAAATGCATTGCCCTACATTCCTCTTCATGGCGATGTTAACATGCCAGACTCCGAATTATATTTTGGAAAATTTGACATGGCGGTAGTGGACAAAAAAAATGAAGATTTATTCAAAGAAATGTTTAGCAAACTTTCAAATACACCCACTCTTTTTTGGGGATATAGTTTTAATGATTATGGTGTATTAAGAACAGTGGAGCGTCTACTTGCAAAAGCCCCTCACGATATCTGGATTCAATGCTTAGCAGAAGATACAAAAACTATAGCTGTGTTCAAATCAAAAGGATGCAATATAATTGAAGGGGATACCCAATCTCTGCTTGAATGGATAAATAAAGAGGCTATTTCCGCTGCTCCTAGTGAGAAAAGTATCATAAATAAAGGGTCATTAAAAAGATTTATGATTCCATCCCTACAAAGTGTGGAGGCAACACTGCTTGAGGATTTTTACCAAAACGGGAGAACCGCTTGGCATCCGATACTTTCTAAAAGAGTACCAGAATTATCTTTGATTAATGCGATGTATGATACTTCTCTAGCTAACAAGAACACAATTTTGTTAGGGGGAAGCTTTACCGGGAAAACTACAGCATTAATGCAGTTGGCTCTGAAAATTGACAAACAAAACAAACTATATTTGGATAAGATAACAAGTGAGGAAGCACTTTTTATATTAAAAAATATAGGGAATGAGGAAACTTGGGTTTTTTTCCACAATTTTGCAGAGGATATAGAAGCCTATAAAATATTTGCAAGTCATCCGAAAATAATAACAGTAGGGGTTGCAGATGACTATCAATTTGAAATGGTAAAGCACCTGCTTGTAGGTATTCCTTATCGTTACAAAGAAATAGGGGATATAACAATTTTAGATGCTCAAAAAATATATGACGAGATCCCCCTAGGGATACGCACTAAAGAATTTTCATATAAAGAAAATGAAGATGAAAAATTCTCTATGTTGGAAATGATATCAAAAAATGTTTCTAACGTGCCGACTCAAGAACGGATAAAAAAAATACTTCTTAATATAAAAAATAGAAGCCCTCAGGCCTACGAGGCCGTATTATTAACATCATATTTAGAATACCATAGGTCAGCCCTTTCAACGGATATAATAGTATCTTATTTCGGTATTGGTTCCTACACTAAAATACAAACTATTATTAAAGTGGCTCAAAACATATTAAATGACTATGAGATAGATTTTTCCAGGGATGATTCCAGCCAGGATTTCTTTATATTAAGGTCCAAACTCTTCCTGCGGAATGCCATGTTGCTTTTAAGATATAATCCTCTATTTAAAAAGGATTTTGCTAAGGTGATAACAAAATTCATATATGACGTTAGTCCTTTTAATATATATCGTTTTCATATATTCCGCAGAAAAGCATACGACAGCAAACTGTTTAATGATTTGTTTGACAAAACTACCGCTAATGAACTATATAAGTTTCTTTATGATTACGATAGTAACCCCTATACTTTGCAGCAATGGGCGTTATATTGCGCAAAAATAGGCAATTATACCCAAGCTTTTATCTATATAGATCAAGCGCTTGATAGTTGTCCTAGTAATTTTAGTATGCAGAACTCTAGGGCAATAATATTCTTTGAAGCAAATAAAGGCAAAGGATCCCCAGCTGCTTTTATTGAAATGCAAAAGGCTATGGCCTTACTTGGTTTCTGTTATAATAATGATAAAAAGAAGGACTATCACGCTCACAAATTCGCAGAATTCGCCTGTTATTTGGCTGAGAATATGTCTGAAAAAAACTATATAGGCCAAGCAATCACATGGTTAGAGGAAATAAGAATTCACGAAACGAATCATAAGGAAACAGACGCCCTATTACATAAGTTGCATGTATTTAAATAAGACCTGTTGAGATTTTTATTTGCTTAAGTATTTGATAAATAATTAGCTATCTGCTAGTGAATACTTCTGAAAATATCAGTATCTTCCTTAATAATTCCCTGTTAGGTCGCGCAGGGAATTTTTGATTAGTTGTTGAATTTGTATAGGGATGCTCCGGTTAATAATTTTAAGAAAATGGGGGAAATGACCTTAAATTTGCATATTTCCCTGTATTTTCCCTGTTTTTCAGGGAAAGTTGCTGTTTCGTATTGTAAGCG
>CAZBCE010000028.1:0-15352 GCA_964490555.1 uncultured Elusimicrobium sp.
TTTGCCGCAAGGTATATCAAGAGAGGGGTAGAACCCCCGAATATCCGCGGCGGCAAAAAAACTTAAAATAACCCAAAGATAACAAATTGCTAGCCTACTTAAGCCACGCGGAGCAAAAAACAAATCACCATTTTCTGTATTTCCAGTAGGTTACCATCGCCCACACGGAAAGCATAGCCAGCCCCATAACCATCCAAAACGCGCCGGGGTGCTGGTGCATGGGAATGGGAACGTTCATGGAAAACGCGCTAACCACAAAGGTAGGAACCATAATCCAAATGGTTATGGTATTAAGGCGTTTCATCAAAAGGTTTAAATTGTTATTGACTATAGAAGCGCGCGCGTCCATAAGACCGGCTAAAATGTTGGAATAAATTTCCGCCTGTTTTTGGGACTGAGTATTTTCAATAATAATATCGTCAAGCATTTCGCGCGAGCGTTCGTCAAAGCCGACGCGGGCGGAAAAGTTGCGCAGCTTTTCAAACACAAAGCCGTTGGCGGTAATTGCGCTTACATAATATACAAGGCTCTTTTCCAAACTAAAAAGGTTAAAAAGGTATTTATTATCCACGGATTCGGTCATCTTATCTTCAATCTCTTCCGATATCATATTGATGACGCGCAAGTGTTCAAGGTAATGGGTAATGGCATTGTAAATTATCTTTAAAAATACGTCGTGGAGGGAAATTATATTATTAAAACGCTTGCCGATAAAGAGCGGAATATCTTCCATCATAACAATTACAAGTTTGTCTTTAAAAAGGAACAAGCCCATAGAGGCTACTTTAAAAACAAGCTGGTCTTTGCCCGAGTAATTGCGCGGCCTGTTTAAAATGACGGCGGTGTGTTCTGGTTCGTTTTCCAAACGCGGCAATTCTTCAGGGTCTAAGGAAGACGCTAAAGTATGCTCGTCTATTTTAAGTTCCTCGGTAAGGTACTTCTGCTCGGCAGGGGTGGGGTCTACAAAAAGTAAAACGTCACAACTGGAGGCAGAGGCGGACACATCTTCCGCAATTTTGCCGTTTTTTATTAAGTAAGTTTTCTGCATTGCGCTCTCCTCCGATATTAAATATTTTCCGTTTCCTGCTTAATATATTTCTGCGTTTCTTTAAGAATATCATTTCTAAGCATAAAAATCATCACCAGATTTGGAACGGCCATGGCCGCCGTTATAAGCACCGCCAAAGCCCACGCCAGCTTTGAAGAAGCCAACGCGCCCAAAAACATACAAATTATCCAAAATATCCTAAAGGGCAAAACAACTTTTCCGCCGCCGATAAATTCTATAAATTTCTCGCCGTAATAAGTCCAGCCGATTATTGTGGTAAAGGAGAAAATTGTAAGACATACAACAAGTATAAAACTGCCGCCGTACGGAATTGCGGCAAACGCGCTGTTGCATAAATCGCCCGCAAATTTACTGCCGCTCTGCCAGTCCCCCGCAAGCAAAACAATAATGCCCGTAAGCGTGCAAACGCACGCCGTCCAAAATACGGAAGTACCCGCAACTAAACCCTGCCGCACTGGGTTTTGCGTTTTGGCGGCCGCGGCTATAACGGAAGAACTGCCAAGGCCCGCCTCCGTCGTCATAACGCTGCGGCTTGCGCCGGAATATAAAGCCGCCATAATACCCGCGCCCGCCACTCCGCCGCCCGCCGCTTTAAAGGAAAACGCTCCCTTAAGTATCAGCCCGATTACATAAGGCACCTGGTCTATCTTAAGGATAAGCAAAACAACCGCGGCAAATAAGTATAACAGGCCCATAAAAGGCACTAAAAGTTCGGAAGCTGCCGCAACGCCTTTTACCCCGCCCAGAACTATAACCGCAACCGCGGCGGATATCACAAGCCCGACATAAACAGGATTTATGCCGTAAGCGTCTTTAAGCACGTCGGCAATGGCGTTAACCTGCAGCATTCCCCCGCCGCTTAAAGCCATAAACAAACCGCACACCGCAAAAAGAACGCCCAGCCATTTAAGTTTTAATACGTTTTTTATAACGTACATCGGCCCGCCCACATATTCCCCGCTTTCGTTTTGGGTGCGGTACTTTACCGCTAAAAGGCACTCCCCATATTTTGTTGCAAAACCGAAAAAGCCGAAAAACACCATCCAAAATACCGCGCCCGGCCCGCCTGTTGCAATGGCGGTTGTCATACCCAAAATACTGCCCGTGCCGATAGTAGCGCCCAAAGAAACCGCCAAGGCCGCAAAATTGCTTACCGCGCCTGCGGAGTCATCTTTTTTTACCGAAAGTTTTATGGCTTTAAAGATATGTTTTTGTATAAATTTAAGCTTAAAAGTAAGGTAAAAGTGGGTTATAATAAGCAGCACTATCATAGGGTATCCCCAGATAAAGCTGTTGACGGAATTTAAGATATTTTCAAACAACTGCATTGTAGCAAGGTCCTTTTTTATATAGAATTACCTAATAATTTTATCATTTTAGGATACGACTATGTTATACAACAAACAAGAAAAACTTAAGCATAAAGCACTATTTAGCGCGCAGGATTTTTTGGCCCTGCAAAATATTATTTTACCGCTGCCGCCCACGCTAATAATGATGCCATACAGCGAGAGCGGATACATTAAACAGATTTCAAAAAGACATTACAAACTTTTTGCCGATATTGACGTAATAAGCGACAAACTTGCTGTTGTTTCTAACTTCGGCATAGGCGGGCCGATGACTGTTTTTCTGGCAGAAATGCTGGCGGCCTGCGGCGTTAAAAACTTTGTTTTACTCGGTATATCGGGCGGATTGAGCGCAACTTTAAATATAGATGATACCGTACTTTGCACGGGCGCATTGTGTGATGACGGCACCTCTAAAGATTATTTTGCGGGGGAAGTCGCACCCGCTTCCGCAGAGCTTTGCGCTGCCCTAGCCGCTATTAACGCAAAAGAAAGCGGCCTTACCTGGACTACCGACAGTATCTTCCGCGAAACTAAAGAAGAGGTGGCCCACTACGCAAAAAACGGCGTTAAAACGGTGGAAATGGAAGCCGCCCCGCTGTTTGCCTTTGCCGACTATAAAAAACTGAATGCCGCCGCCGTATTTGTTATAAGCGATTTACTTACCGCGCAAGACTGGAAGCCGCATAAAGTAGCGCAAAAAACAAACCGCGTCTTAACCGAAAATCTAAAGCTTGTAATAAAGCTTTTGGGTTAAAACGCGGCTCTTAAATTAAACTTAAAACTTACTTTTTAACAACCTGCGCTTTTTTAAGTATGTCCCAGAATTCCTCTACGGTCTGAATTCTTTTTGCAGGGTCATCTTGTATCGCGCGGGCGACAAGGTCGTCAACCTCTTTAGGTATTGTGTTGGAAAATTCCGACGGAGGAACAACCCTTTTTGTGTTTATATCAAAACCTTTAACGCTCCACGGCACCTGCCCCACAAGCGCTTCGTAAAGGCAAACGCCGAGGGAATAAATATCGGACTGTTTGGTCATAAAACCTTTTTGCTGCTCGGGCGACATATAAGCGGGCGTACCCGCCACCGTGCGGGAATCGGTCTGTTTGCCGTCGGCAATCTTTTTGGCGACGCCAAAGTCCATCACCTTTGCTATGCCGCTGTCGGAAATCATAATATTACCCGGCTTTAAATCGCAATGCACAATGTCGTTTGCATGGGCGAAACTTAAACCTTTGCATACGGAGCCGAAAATTTCCTTAACTTCTTCAAACGGAATATAGCTGTCTATATCAAGTCTGGTTTCAAGCGTTTGGCCTTCCACATATTCAAATACAAGGTAAAGACTGTTGGTGGTTTCTATAACGGTATAAATTTCCACTATGCACGGGTGGTGAAGCATGGCAACCATGCGCGCCTCGGACAAAAACTGCTCACGCACGTAATTGCTTTTTAAAAGTTCGGGTTTTATGCGCTTTACGGCTACCTTGCGCTTAAGCACATTGTCATAAGCCTCGTAAACCTTGCCCATGCCGCCTTCGCCCACCATACGGATAAAGTGATATTGCTCTTTAATATTAACTTCTTTAAGGCGTTTATCATGGTCTTCGTGCGGGCGGGTGATTGCGCCGCGGTAGCGGAACATCATAAAAAGAACAATAACGGTTACAACACAAATTACATAAACCAAAAACCACGGCGGTAAAACCGACTGTTTGGCTTTTTGGGCGGATTTTCTTTCCGCCAATTCCGCTGTTTTGGTCTTTAAAATAGTATCTTTGACGCTTTGCGCTCGGGAAGCCTTAGGGTTAAGTTTAAGCGCGGTATCAATATCTTCCGTAGCGCGCAGATAATCACCCTTTTTATAGTAAACAAAACCGCGCGTTGTATAGGCTTCCACGTCGGAAGGACGTTTGGCTATGGCTTGCGAGGCATAGTAAAGAGCATTATCAAAATCTTCAAGTTTTTCGTAGGAAAAGGCTAAAGCGGTATATACGCGCGGGTCGTCAACATTTTTATTTAAAAGTTCCAAGGCCAAATCGCGCGCGGAGGCGTAATTTGTTTTTACCATCTCGGCCTGTATAAGGTCCAACTGCCCGTTTATATCTTGCGGAAAAGCTTTTTCTTCCTGCGCGTCAGACGAACCTGCCGTATAACGGCCCTCAATAATAATAGGCTTTGTCCCCTGCTGAGCAAGGCAAAGGGTAACAAGGAAGCAGGCTGAAAGGGCAAAAAGGATACGTTTCATATTATAGTTATATGTTAATATAAAAATTTGTTTATTACAATATAAATTATAGGGGAAAGCGCTTTTAAATCAATGGGCATAAAGCGATTGGGCTGTTTGTAATCCCAAATAAATTGCACAAGGCCCCGCCAAATTTCTATTATATTTATTATGGAAGGAATAATAATATCTCTGGCCGCGCTTGTATTTTTGGCCCACTTGTTTTCCGCATTATTTGTCAAAACCCGTATGCCCGAGGTTTTGCCGCTTATGGTGCTGGGCATTATTTTAGGCCCTGTTTTACATTTGGTTACACAGTCGGACTTCGGTATGGTGGACCAGGTATTTACCAGAGTTTTGCTTATAGTAATTTTGTTTGAAAGCGGACTGGGCATAAAAATATCGCAAATAAAAACTACCTTTGCGCAAACCTCAAGAATTACCGTTATAAGCTATATTATCGTGCTGGCAGCCATTGCGTCCGCCGCAAAAGCCGTATTGGGATTAAGCTGGATTTACGCCGTAATTTTAGGCAGTATTTTGGGAGATAATTCCTTTGCCATTATAATACCGCTTATATCAAAGCTTAATATATCGCAAAAGATAAAAACGGTGCTTATGATGGAATCCACCTTAAACGGCGTTATTGCAATTATCGTAACCATAACCCTTATTGATATGGCTAAAATAAACTCCTTCGCGCCCAGTATGATAGCCGCAAAAATAATATATACCTTTTTGATATCCGTAGCTGTCGGCAGCGCGGCGGCGGTATTTTGGACGGCGATGCTAAACAGAATAAGAAAACTGCAAAACAGCATTTTTCTGACGATAGCTTTTGTTATGGTGGTTTACTCCGTATGCGAAAGTTTGGGCTCCGACGGCTCTATAGGCGCATTTGTTTTCGGCATAGTGGCGGGCAATATAAGAATTATAAAAAAACTCGGCTGGCTTAACTTTTTGGAACGCTACACCATAAGCGTAAAAGGCAAAAGTTTTAACGAGGTGGAAAAGAGCTTTTTTAGCGAAGTTGTGTTTATTTTAAGCACTTTCTTTTTTGTCTACATCGGCATATCAATACGCATAACTAACTTTTATTCAATGCTCTACGGCTTATTTTTTACGCTTATTATATTTTTGGCGCGGGTTCCCGCCGTCAATTATTCTCTGGATAAAAATATATCCAAACTGGATTGTATGGTAGCCGCGGCTATGACGCCCAAAGGGCTCGTAACCGCTGTTTTGGCCTCTTTGGTGGCGCAGTCGGGGATAGCGGGCGGGGCTTTGCTGCAGGATATTATTTACTCGGTAATAATGTTCAGCATAATATTTGCAACGGGATTGGCTTTTCTGGCGGAAAAAGGTTACGCCGTTAAAATGGCGGATTTGTTTTTTAAACGCCACAGCCAAACCACGGAAGACACTTTACCTAAACCCTCAGCCGAAGTAAAATAAACTTATTTTCGCACAAAAAGCCCGCTTTAAGAGCGGGCTTTTTTATTTGTTTACTTTAAATTAATTTACAGTTTATAGGCAAAAGACATCAAAACATCTTTTGTTTTATCTCTGCGGTAAGAAAAGAAATCTTCCTTATTGCAGCAGGTGCAGGAACAGGTGCAGCCCGCTTTAATATCTTCTTTTTTAACGCCCTGCGCGGTAAGCTGAAGGATAATTTCATTATCCAAATCCACAAACATCTTACCGTCGCGTTTTATTACGGAACTTTCAAAAAATTTGCCAACAATATCCTGCTGTACTTCAAAGCAGCACTTGCTGATATGCGGCCCGATAAAAACGTTTAAAACCGCGCCATGCCCCGCCTTTTCTTTTACTAAAGCCGCCGCCTTTGCGGGCAGCCCTGCGGCTATACCGCGCCAGCCGCAATGCGTTAAAGAGATATACTTGCCTTTATCGTCCCAAATATAAAGAGGGACGCAGTCTGCCGTAAGTATTAACACGCCGCAATCTTTTTTGCCAAGCAGCCATCCGTCGGCAATATGTTCCGTTTGGGTTTGGTATGCGGATAGGTCTTTGTCGGTAACCATTTCTATAATTTCGGTACCGTGGACCTGCTTTAAGCCTAAAACTTTAGACGGATTTATACCCAAAGTATTTAAAACGGAAGCGACATTTGCGGCGTCCCTCCCGGTTCCCGAATCACGCGAAACGGTGCCTGATATTATACCTAAACCTATTAAACGTTCGTCAGAAAATATCTTAATCATATATAAAATCTGCTTTCCTTTACTTTCGGCCTTTTGCCGCCGATAATATTTACCGCCAGCTTGGAAAATCTCTCGGGGCTGTCGCTGGCATAAATTTCAATTTTGCCTTTACCCTTGGTTTTAAGCATTTTCTTGCGCTCTAAAAGAGTTTTGGCTTCTTTGGCAATTTCCTCTGCGGAATCCACAAGCTGAACTTTACCGCCAAGCGCGGCGGCTATATTTTGTTTTATGACGGGGTAATGTGTGCAACCCAAGATAACGGTATCGGCATTAAGCGCTTTTAAGGGGGATAAATATTTTTCTATAACAAGCGTGGTAATTTTATCCTGCGTAAGGCCTTCTTCTATAAGAGGCACAAAAAGCGGACAGGCAAACTGGCTTACCGTTATGTTTTTGTCTATGCGTTTTATGTGTTTTGGATATTCTTTACTTTTTATTGTGGCCTCGGTACCCAAGACGGCGATATTCTTGTTTTTTGTAGCGGCGGCCGCACGGCGCGCGCCGGGGTTTATAACGCCTAAAACAGGCACTTTAATATGTCTTTTTAATGTTGGCAAAGCCAGGGCGGAGGCGGTATTGCACGCCACCAAAATAAGCTTTACTTTTTTGCCTTCCAAAAATCTGGCAATGTTTAAGGAATATTCGGTAACGGTTTCTTTTGACTTGGAACCGTAGGGAACGTGGGCGGTATCGCCGAAGTAGATAAGATTTTCGTTAGGCATAAGGCGGCGGACCTGCCTTAAAATTGTAAGGCCGCCAAGGCCGGAATCAAAAATACCGATAGATTTTACGTCTGATTTCATATACAGATATTATACACTATTCTCTTGGAGCGAGAAAAATGGTAAAATATTTAAAGTTAAGTTAAACCCGATTTAAAAATATATTCCGGGATGGTGTAATGGTAGCACCAGCGCCTCTGGAGCGTTTAGTCTAGGTTCGAGTCCTAGTCCCGGAGTTTTACCTCGTCTTTTGCGGCAATATCGCGTCGCAGTGTCAGTCGGATATGCGGGGCTTCGCCCGCTCTGGATATACCTCTTTCCACAACTCCTTATCTTTCCGCAAAATACTTGTAAAAAAATCCTAACTATCAAATATTTTTTGCTATATCCCAAAGAAAAAATTTAAAACCCCGCACTTTTGCGGGGTTAATTTTTTCTACGGGACAGGAAAGCAACTGCTTGATTTACGTTAGGACGAGAAAGGTGCGATGGCGCACTCCCGCGCGGAGCGATGTTTTTGTTTGAGCCGTGTGCCGCCAGGCGGCGAACGGCGAAAGGCAAAAACCGCGAGCCCGGCCTGCAGAAAAATGCCGTCAGGCATTTTATCGGAAGGCGAGCTAGTCCCGAATCACATTTTTATACAGGACAGCAGGACGATATTTAATAACTAAAAAAATCCCCTCTGACTTTTTGTCAGCGGGGATTTTTATTTTTAAATCATTTCTGTATTAACTTCTATTTTTTTGCGGAGGGCGCGGCAACAGCTTTCTTTACTGCCGCTTTAGCAGGCGCAGCGGCTGACTTTGCAGCTTCAGCTTTATGCGGTTTGCCGCTTGCAAGTTCGTTGATATAATTTATAACCTTTTCGGCATCTGCCTTTTTATCGGCGGGGAAGTCCGACAATTTAAACTTATCCTGCCATAAAGGGTCCCCCGCTTTGCGCGCGGCATTGGCGGCGGAAAGGGTTGCGCCATGCTCTGTTAAAATCTTTATAACCTCTAAGGTTTCAGGTCTGCCGATGCCTATAAAAGCAGCGGAAAGAGCCGTTAAATTACCGGAAACAAAGTTAGGGTCCGCCTTATTTTCAAGCAAAACCTTTACACTTTTAGGTTTGCCGAAAGCCGCCGCAAGCATAAGCGGAGTGGCGTGCATAAAGCCCAAATCATTAACTCTGCCGCCGCTGCGGATTAACAGTTCAACTTCCTTGGGGGTATCAACGGGACCCGATACAAGGTATGTTAACGCGGGGCATTTATTGGGATCTGCCTTATGGTTTAAAAGAACATTAACGGCAAAAACGTTTTGTCTGGCGCAGGCGGCGCAAAGCGCGGTAAGTTTTTTACCAGGGGCAATGTAGTTTATATCGGCGCCCTGCTCTAAAACAAGCTTTACCATAATTTCTGTGCCCTCTTTTGCGGCAACATACAAGGGGAATACACCTTTTTCATCGGGCATATTGACATTGCGTTTTGTAACAACCTGTTTTACAAGGTTAATATCCTCGGACCTGATTGCTAAAGAAAGGCTATCCATATCGGCAGGGCCGACACCTGCGGGCAGGGCTTGCTGCGGTCCCTCTTTCTTTTGCGCGGTTTTCTGCCAAGGCATTTTTTGGGCGGAGGCATAAGTTTGCGCGATTATAAAAAAAGAAAGCAAGACAAAAAATATTTTTTTCATAGTTGTCATCTCCTAAAAATCAGTTTAGTAATTAACACCGTAAAGTTATATATTAATGGTACAAAATTACCGCCGCAAAGCAAACGCCCCGCAAAATATTAAGCGGGGCGCGGGAGGAGTATGAAGGTTTATCTGGCAACGGCTATGGCTGTTTCAAAAGCGGTTTTAGAAGTAAAATACGCGGCGGTTTCTTCCGCCAGTTTATCCTGACTTTGCTGCTCAAGCGCCATGGCTTCAAGCAAATCTGCAAGTTTTTCCGTGCCGTTATTATAGCCGTCCTCAATTTCGCTGCGGTTAGCTTTGGCTTCTTCCACCCCCAGACGAGCGACTTCAACGCGCTCGTAAGCCTGCTGGAAATCTTTATATTTACTTTCCATATCAAGCATAAGATAGTCGGCGGTTTCGTCAAGTTTGGTTTGCGCGGCGCGCTGCTTTAACCTTTGTTCTTTTATACTGTGCGCCCCTCCCCACCAGTCGCTTATCGGCACGCTGAGGGCGGCAAAACCTATGCTGTTTTGATAGGTATTACCCGTGGAGTGAAAATCCACCCTGTCTATCGCCGCGCCGACGCTGAGCGAGGGCATATTCTCCCCCGTTTTTATCCTGCGTTCAAGTTTTGCGGCTTTAAGGTTATCTTCCAAAAGTTTATATTCCGGGCGCAGCGTAAGGCGGTAGGGAATATCGTCCAAATCATATTTAGGCTGTGTAATTTCTTCCTCTTCGGCAGCAATTTCACTCTGCGCATCCGCGGGCAAACTGGCATAAATATTAAAATCTTTACGGGCAAGCGTTATGCCTTTTTCCAAAGAGGACATTAAAGAAGCTATCTCCGCCTGTTTAAGTTTAACGCGCAGCACATCGGTACGCGTTACAAGGCCCATTTCTTTCGCCTGCGAAACCTGCCTGTAAAGCGCGTCCACCATATTACCGTAAGCGGTAAGGGTTTGCTTCTTTTTATCAAGAACAATAAGGCGGCGGAACTTTTTCTCCCCTTCCAAAAATACCTCGTCGCGTTTCATAATAAAACGCTGTTTGGCGGCATTGCTTCCTGTTTGGGCAAGCTGATTACCGTTATATATCCTGCCGCCCGCAAAAAGAACCTGCGTGGCCATTAATGCGGAAAGGCCGTAGCCGTGCGAATCATTTACCATACTTGGCAAACCGAAAATATTAGGCAGCGTGGAAACGGCGCGGGAAGTACCCGGCACAAAATCCGTACTGACTACCGCGCCGATAGCCGATACCGTGGGAAAATATTTTGTAAACGCGTATTTAGCCGTCTGTTCCGCCGCAAGTTTTTCGTACTCGGCCTGCTGCAAGCCGCCGTTATTTTTAAGCGTAAGTTCTCTGTACGCCTCTAAAGTTAAAGGCTGAGCGGCGCAGAAAAGCGCAAAAGAAAGAAAGGTAAAAGTTAAAGTTAATTTGCGTTTCATAAATTATCCTTTTTTGACTGGTCTTCATCGCCGCTGAACTTCCAGTAAGCAACGGGCAGAACATAAAGCGTGAGTATAGTTGAACTTATAAGCCCAAAGCATATTACCGCGCCCATGGGTCCCCATAATTTAGAGCCTGAGGTCATCAGCGGGATAACGCCCACTGCCGCCGCGGCGGCCGTAAGAAATATGGGGCGCATTCTGCGTTTGCCGGCGGCAAAAGCCGCTTTTTTAAGCGGCATACCGCCGTGCTCAAGTTCGCGCGCGTAACTTATCAAAATAACGCCGTTACGGATAACCGTACCGAATAAAGCGACAAAGCCTAGCATAGTTGTCATACCGAAAGGAAACCCTATAAGCAGCAAGCCAAACGCCCCGCCGATAAGGCCGAAAGGCATTGTAACCATAACCAGCAGCGCAATGCGCACGCTTTGGAACTGGAATAAAAGCACAAGGAAAATAAGGAATACGCTTGCCGCCAAAGCTTGTGCCATAGGAATATAAGTTTTGACGGATTCCTGATATTCTCCGCCGTATTCAATAACAACGCCGCTTGGTATATCCAGCGTTTTTATAAATTTTTGCGCGCGGCGCAAAACAGGCGTTGCAAGTTTGCCGAAGTCTAAATCCGCACGGACGGTTATTGTAGGCACGCCGTTGCGGCGCACAAGCTGCCCCGGGGTTAATCCCGCTTTTAAAGCGGCAATCTGCCTTAACACAATCCCTTTTGGCGCAAGCGGCGCGCTGATATACTGGTTGGCAAGTTCCTGCGGGGAGGAGGTTTTGGCGTCTTCGTACTTAAGCACAACGTCTTTGCCGTAATCGCCGTCCCAAACCTTCGCTACCGTAAGCCCGCCGCGGTTAAGCGCAACGCTGGAGCCTATCATGGCGCGGGTAAGACCCAGACGGTTGGCGGCCTCTCTGTTAATATCTAGGTCTATGCTTACGCGGCTGTCGCGCAAGTCGTCGCGCGTCCAAATTACGTCTTTATCTTTGGAAATGAAATCTTTAATTTTTTGCGACACTTCCTCTATCGCGTCCCTGTTATCGCCCGACACGCGGATTTCCACGGGCGCTTCCGCCGTCAAAAAGTCCAACTGTTTAAAGCGTATATGCGCGCCGGGGAAAGCCTCCCTGTATCTGGCGTCATATTCTTTTAAAACTTCTTCCGTATGTTTTTGCGTGTCGGTTATAACTATAAGCTGGGAATAATTTTTTGCGGGTATCTGCGGCGCGTAAAGCGTGTGGAAGCGCGGGGAGCTTGTACCGATGAAAGAAATAACGTCTTTAACCCGCTCGTCTTGGCGTAAAGCTTCGCTTAAAGCGCGGCTGATTTGTGTGTTTTTGGTTAAGGAAGTGCCTTCGGGAAAGTACATTTCCACCGCAAACTGATTACGCTCCAGTTTAGGCATAAGCTGTATGGAAAGAAAGCCCAGCAAAACTATGCCCGTAACTATCGCCAATATACCCGTTATTATGGAACGCTCAGGCGTTTTAATGGCGTCTGAAAGTTTTTTATTGTAAAAGGTTTGAAGCTTATCTAAAAGCGTATGCTTTTTGGCGTTTACTCTGCCGCGCAAACCCTTTTTGATAAAAGAATAATTTAGAATAGGCACCAGCAGCATAGCCACAAACATTGAGATAAAAAGAGTTACCGCAACCGTAACGGGCATAGGCTTTACAAAGTCGCCCGTCATACCTGTTGCCTTCATAAAAACGGGGTAGGGCGCAAAGGCCGCGACTATCGCTAAGGTGGCCGTAAACACGGGGACAAACAATTCGCTCGCGCTGCTCCACGCGGCGGTGTGGCGGTCAAGGCCCTGGTCCAGTTTTTCCACATAGTTATCTATAACGACTATGGCATTATCTACCACCATACCAAGCACAACAACAAGCACGGCAAGAGAAACGGTGTTAAGTTCTATTCCCAATCCCTGCAAGATGCCAAGAGCCTGCAAGATACATATAGGTATGGTAACGGCGGCGACAACCGCAATTCTGCGCGGCAAGAGCAGCATTACAACTATAATTACGGAAAGTATCGCCATACCGAAATCGCGCATAAAATGGCTTATGGAAAGGTCCACAACGGCGGGCATATCCGCAATCTTTTTAACTTCAATATCGGCGGGGCTTTGCGCCTTAAAATCAGCGATAATTTTGTCTATGTCTTTGCCGAAGTCCACTATATTATTGCCAAAGCGCATTTCCATAGAAAGCACAAGACTGCGCTGCCCGTTGCTTTCTATAAAGGAATCTTCAACATCATATTCTTTAACCACACGCGCAATATCCTTAACGCGCACAACCGCGCCCGTGGGAAGAGCCATAACAATTTGCTCCGCCACGTCCGCTTCGGAATTATAGCGGGCGGGCAGGTGTATGGCATATTCCAAATCTTTATCTTTAACGCTGCCGCCGTAGCCCAGCACGCCCTCCAACTGCAACGCGCCCATAAGCAGCATAGGCTTTACGCCGAACTGCGCGAGGCGGTTAGGGTCGGCATAGACGGTAATTCTTTCCTTTTGCAAACCATAATGTTTAACGTTGGACACGGCTTTATGGCGGCGGACTTTATCTTCCAGCTTTTCCATATAACTTTCCAGCTCGCGGTAGGTGCGCGTTTTGGAAGTTACGCTTAAAAGTATGGCGGAAGCGTCGCCGAATTCGTTATTGCCGACAAGCATTAAAACCTGCGGCGGGAGAGAGGATTTTAACTCCTGCAAACCAAGGCGGAGTTTAGCCCAAAAAACATCGGGGTCTTTAACGTCTGTTTTAACTTCAACATAAACTATGGTCTGGCCCTCTTTTGATACGGAATAAGTTTTGGCGCGGTCAACTTCTTTAAATCTGAAAAGGTAATTTTGTAAAGGTTTTGCAAGCTGTTCATCTACCTGTTGGGAAGACGCACCCGGGAATCCGCCTATAACCAACCCCTGACGGACCTTAAATTCAGGAAACTCCTGCCTCGGCATAGTGCGCAAAGAATACATACCTATAATACACAGCAGGCAGCAGACCGTTATAACCACCTGACGGTATTTAAGCGCAAGTTCTATAAAGGACTTCTTTCTTACGGGAGGATTGGTTTCCATTATATTTCAGCCTCTACAAGAGTATTCTCTTCCAATTTTTGCGCGCCTTCCGTTACTATAACCTGCCCTTCTTTAAGGCCCTGCGTTCTTACTCCGCCGGAAACAAATTCGCCCGTAGTAACAGCCTGCTTAAAAACGCGTTTTGTTTGGGCGTCAACCACAAAAACATATTCCCCGCCGTCGGAGTCCATCTTTAAAGCGGAGGCGGGTATTATAAAATCAGCGCCTTGCGCGTCTTTTGAAGCAAGGTAAATATTGCAAAGCATACCCGGCAAAACGGAAGAGGAGGGTTTGTTTATTTTAACACGCACGGTATAAGTTCTTGCAAGCGGGTCCGCGCTGACGCCGACATCTGTTACCGTACCTTTAAGTTCTTCTGATTCCTGCGAGGTAATTTTTACCGCCGCGCTTTGCCCTTTGTAAATTTTGCCTATTTCTTTTTCAGGCGCGGAAAATGTTGCGTAAACGCTGCCCAGCGTTACCATTTTTAACACGGCTTTACCTGGGATAACATTATCCCCCGCCTCTAAATCCCTGTAACTTATCATGCCCGCGGCGGGTGCGATAACGGAACAGTCGCCAACGCTTTTCTGCGCCAGCTTTACGGCCAGCTCCGCTTGGGTTTTAAGCGTTCTTATCTCCACCATTTTAATTTCGGGCAGGTTGCCGTTTTTGTACATAGGCTCAAAGCGGTTAAAAGCGTCCTGCGCCTGCTGCGCTTTTGCCTGCGCTATCTGCAAAGCATTATTATTTGAAGTACAATCAAGCTTTGCTAAAAGCTGTCCCTTGGTAACTTTGTCGCCTTCGCGCACATTAATTTGCGCCGCAGTGCCGATTGTAAGAAAGCTTAAATTGATGCTTTGCTCGGCCTCTACGCTGCCGCTGTAATAAAGGCTGCCCGCCTCTCCGCCCGCCGCCGTAACGGTTTTAACTTTAATGGGTTGCTCGGCCGGCTGCTGCTTTTTTGAGCAGGAGCATAAAACCGTAATTACCGCCAAAAGCGTGATATATTTTAAAAATGTCGGTATTCCTTTCATAGTACCCTCTTTATATTTTATTTTTAGACTAAAAACATTTTTTAGTCTAAATAAGAACAAAAAAAAGCTTTTTCCCCTACTGTAATCCCCGCACAAACGCATCCACCATAGTTTCTATTTTAAGCGATGCCGGCGGTATTTCCCCGCTGATAATTATATCGGAAGCCAAACCGCGCCACAACAGCATAGCTATAACGGCGAGGGATTGGACTTCATTCTTTTTAACGCTTTTAAAAACGCCCTGCTCTATGCCCTGCGTAACAATCATCGTAATGGAGTCTATCTCTATTTTATGGCTGCTGTTTTGTACTTTTTTAACCAAATCCATATACTTTGTGCTTTCCTTAAGCAAAACCGAATAAAGAAGCATCTTGGACTTTATGCCGTAGTAGCGGGTTAATAAAAGCGTACGGAGTTTTTCCTGCGGAGTCTTACACTTGGCTACTGCGGATTCTACTTTCTTTTGCAGGTCGTTCATTTCCGTTACGGCCGTGGCTAAAAAAATTTCTTCCCTGCT
>CAZBCE010000029.1:0-15247 GCA_964490555.1 uncultured Elusimicrobium sp.
ATGCCTTTATCTTTAAGCTTAAATATCATATGGCGCAGTTCCGACACGGTAATAGGGTCTATCCCTACAAAAGGCTCGTCAAGCAAAATAATTTTGGGCGAACTTATCATGCAGCGGGCAATTTCCATACGGCGTTTTTCGCCGCCCGATAAAGTCCATGCTTTTTGCTTCGCAAGTTTAATTAAACCAAATTCTTCAAGTAAAGATACAACTTTTTCTTTCTGCTGCGTTTTGTCGGGGTTAATACGCTCTAAGATAGCAAGCAGGTTTTCTTCCACGGTAAGCCCGCGGAAGATGGTAGGCTCCTGCGCAAGATAGCCAAGGCCGTAGCGCGCGCGTTCGTACATAGGCAGGGCGGTTACGTCTTTGCCGTCAATAAACACCTTGCCCGCGGTGGGTTTTATAAAGCCCACAAGCATATAAAAGCTTGTTGTTTTACCCGCGCCGTTAGGGCCTAAAAGCCCCACGATTTCGCCCGATTTAACGGTAATATCCACGCCTTTTACGACGCGTCTTTCTTTATAAGATTTTTCTATGCTAGAAGATTTCAGTTCCATTTTTGCTTCCTTGCGTTAAATTGGGAAATTCCTTTGCGCTCACAACCCAGCCCTGCACGCGGCCCTGCGCCTTAAAAAATCCTTCTTTTGTCTGTGCCGTTATCGTATCGGCCTGAACGGCGTAATCCCCGTTAGGATTAAAGCCCCATAACACGGGTCTGTTACCGCGGGCGGTAAATACGCCCGAGTTGCTGTCAAAAATCATTTTGTCGGCGTAAAGCGTATTGTTAATTTCGTCCAGTTCGCAGTTGCCGCTCATTTCAAATACGGAAAATTTATCTTTAAAATCCAATTTATTGCCAAAGGCTTTAAGCCTGTTTGCGCCCGTGGTATAAACCGCGTTTACCTGCGCGTTTTTTTTAGGCGTGGCATAACCCGCGCCTGTTTTATTATCGTAAAAAAAGTTTTCCGCCGTTATCTGCGCGGTTGCGCCGTCTTTCTTTTGGCGGGCAAACACATTGCCTTTTAATGTAAAAGTTTGTTCTTTGCGGCGCGATAACGCATAGTCGGCCTTGGCGGTATAAATATCGTTTTGATAGCTTACATTGCCTATAAATTCTTCTTCCATTTTATCTTTGCGGATAATCCACCTGTCGCTTTGCACCATACCGCCCAGTAATGCGGTATCCTGCGCGGCGCACAGGGCGGGGGAGAGGGCAAGGAAAAGGGTTAAAAATATAAATTTATTTTTCATAACTTCTTACCGCGCTTTTAAGTTCCCCCAGTTCTGCGGGCAGGCGCGTTTCCTGTTTAATTATTTCTATTTCCGATAAATCGGAAGAGGCTTTAACGCCCTTGCCTTTAACGGTTACTCCGCCGCGCGTTACGCTTACGTCGCTGTCCGTCCAAATAACTTTGCGCGTTACGTCGTAGTAAGCCTGCTTTGCTTTTATTGTCGCGCCTTCGTTTATGGAAACGCCCACAACATTACCTTTAAGCGTGATTAAACTTTTAAGCATATCGTAAACGCCTTCGTCGGCTTTTACGGTGCTGTCCTGCTTGCCCTGTTTGTTAAACAGCAGAGAAGGCTTTACTAATTCCACATATTGCTCTTCGTCAAAGAACTCCGCCTGTTTAGTGGTAAGCAGCCACTCGCTTGTACCCATTTGCGACTCTGATATAATAACGCCGTAAGCCTGCTGCGACGGCCCTTTAGGGGCGTCAGGCGACTTGTTTTTGCCGCCACACGAGCACAGTAAAGCAATGGTACAAAACAGGTAAAAATGTTTCATTATTTTTTATCTATAAGGGCAATAAACTCTATCAGATTATCTTTATCCAAAAAGCCTATAACCTTACCGTTTTTATCCACCACGGGCGCGTTATCAATCTTTTTATCGTTAATAATTTTAGCCGCGTCCACGGCGGGGATATTGCCCGTAAAGGCAAAGGGGTTTTTGGTCATAACTTCCGTTATGTTAAGGTGCAAAATATTGCCCGTTTTTTGCATTGCGCGTCTTAAATCGCCGTCGGTAAAATAACCTTTAAGTTTGCCTTTAGAGTCCACAACGCTGGCCGCGCCGCTTCTGTTTTTGGTCATAACCAAAAGCGTATCCTGCACGGTGGCAGATAAAGGCACGGTGGGGTTTTTACCCGTAAACATAATATCTTTAACTTTATTCGTAAGCAGTTTGCCCAAAGAGCCGCCTGGGTGGAACATTGCAAAATCTTCTTTATCAAAATTTTTAACTTTCATTAAGGCTACCGCCAAAGCGTCGCCAGCGGCAAGCATAGCCGTGGTGGAGGCGGTGGGGGCAAGGTTATAGGGGCAGGCTTCGCGCGGCACAACAATTTCCAAGTGAATATCGGACATTTTGGCAAGCGTGGAATCCTTATGGCCCGTCATAGAAATTATTTTTACCTGCTCTCTTTTAAGCGGCTCAAGCATTTTGCTTAATTCTTCCGTCTGGCCCGAAAAAGAAAGACCAAGCACAATATCTTCTTTGGTTATCATACCCAAATCGCCGTGCAGCGCTTCGGTAGGGTGGACAAAAAAGGAGGGCGTGCCTGTGGAGGCCAGCGTGGCGGCAATCTTTCTGCCTATGTGGCCCGATTTGCCTATGCCTAAAACCACAAGTCTGCCTTTAGAGGCTTCTATAAGGCGTACGGCTTTTATAAATGATTTACCCAGAGCGGCGGCGGTTGTTTTAAGCGCGCGCTCTTCCGATTTAAAAACTTTGTGAGCTATATCTAAAATTTCTTCTTCCGAATAACTTTTTATTTTAGCCATGGTGTTATCTCGCTTGGTATTATTTTTTTACCGTAAGGCGCGGGCAATTTGCCCGCAACAACACGGCCCGCCAAAAACATAACAGCGAGCGCGCAATATATTACGGCAAGGGTTTTGAAAGCGTTTAAAAACGCTTTCTTTAAATCTTCAGACATTTTTTTGCCGCTTCGTCCATAATAACAGTTTGCTTAAGTAAAGACTGCACTTCCTTAAAATCTAAAGAGTTTGCGCTGTCGGAAAGAGCCTTAGGCGGATTGGGGTGCGCTTCAAAAAATAAACCCGCAATACCTACCGCCGTCGCGCTTTTGGCAAGAGTATACGCAAAGCGTTTATCGCCGCCCGTACCTTTTGCAAGGCCGCCCGGTTTTTGCAGGGAGTGGGTAATATCAAAAATTACGGGGTAATCTAAAGATTTCATAATTTCCAAAGAGCGCATATCAACGATAAGGTCCCCGTAGCCGAAGCTTGTGCCGCGTTCGGTTAAGAGTATCTTGTTATTGCCCGTTGATTCTATTTTTTTGACTGCGTTGATGATGGAAGCGGGGGAAACAAACTGCCCCTTTTTTATATTGATTACTTTACCCGTTTTGCCTGCGGCTACAAGTAAATCCGTTTGGCGGCAGAGGAAGGCGGGTATCTGCAAAATATCAGCCGTTTTCGCGGCTATTTCCGCCTGCCATGGCTCGTGTATATCAGTTAAAACAGGCACATTTAAAAGCGCTTTTGCTTTACCCAGTATTCTAAGGCCTTCTTCTATCCCCGGGCCGCGGTAAGCGTCAACGGAGGTGCGGTTGGCCTTGTCAAACGAGGCTTTTAATATAAACTGCCTGCCTGTTTTTTTGACTAAGGCGTAAATCTTCTGCGCGGCAAAAAGATATTCCTTTTCGCCTTCTATTACGCACGGGCCGCTTATATAAACCAGCGGCTTATTGTTTGCAAAAACTACATTGCCTGTTTTAACCGTTTTCATATATATAATATTACAAAACTTAAGCCCTATTTGCTTTTGTTATATTTAATGGCGGCCTTTACAAGACCGTCAAAAAGCGGGTGCGGTTTTTGCGGGCGGCTTGCAAATTCCGGATGGAACTGGCCCGCTATAAAAAACGGGTGGTTTTTAAGTTCCACAATTTCGGGCAATATGTTTTTATGCCAGCCCGTTACCATAAGGCCGTGCTTTTCCAAAAGGTCCACATAATCGGTGTTCACTTCGTAGCGGTGGCGGTGGCGTTCCGTAATGGTTTCTTTACCGTAAAGCTGATGCGCAAGACTGCCTTTTACAAGTTTCGCGTCGTAGTTGCCAAGGCGCATTGTGCCGCCCAAGTTTTTAACCTTTTTCTGCTCTTCCATCATAGCTATTACGGGGTGGGGAGTTTTTTGGTTAAATTCGCTGGAGTCGGCGTCTTTAAGGCCTGCCAAATCGCGGGCGATTTCTATAACGCAGCATTGCATACCAAGGCAGATACCGAGGAACGGCAAATCATTTTCGCGCGCGTACTGCACGGTTTGTATTTTACCTTCTATGCCGCGCTGCCCGAAGCCGCCGGGTACTATAACGGCGTCTAAATCTTTAAGGCTTGGCGGTATTAAATCTTTTTGCGTGTTAATGTATTTTATTTTTACATTTACTTTGTTGGACATTGCCGCAAGATTTAAAGATTCCGCGACGGATTTATAAGCGTCCTTAAGTTCGGAATATTTGCCCGATATGCCTATGGTTATTTCCTTTTTGCAATTTAAAGAGGAGTTGATAAACTTAAACCAGCTGCCGTCATTTTTCTTTTTAGGTTTAAGAGATAAGCGTTTTAAAACAAGTTCGGTTATACCTTGTTTTTCAAGATTTTCGGGAACCTGATAGATAGATGCGGCGTCGCGCGCTTCTATAACGGCATTGGTATCCACGCTGCAAAACAGCGAGAGTTTGCGCTTCATATCTTCCGATATCGGCCTTTCCGTGCGGCAGATAAGAACATCGGGCTCTATACCTATTTCGCGCAGTTTATTGACGGAGTGCTGCGTAGGTTTTGTTTTAAGTTCGTCGGAACTGGAGAGGTAAGGAATAAGCGTGGCGTGGATAGTCATCACATTTTCGCGGCCTCTGTCTGCGCGGAACTGGCGCGCGGCTTCTAGGAAGGGCAAGCTTTCAATATCGCCCACCGTGCCGCCTATTTCTATAATTGTAACGTCAAAATCTCTTTCAAACGGGGTAAAGCGCGTTTTAACTTCGTTGGTAACATGAGGTATTACCTGCACCGTAACGCCGTTGTATTCCCCGCGTCTTTCTTTGTTGATAACGGTTTGGTAAATTGTACCTGCGGTATTGGTGTTAAGGCGCGTCATGGGAACATCTAAAAAGCGTTCGTATGTGCCAAGGTCAAGGTCTGCTTCCGCGCCGTCGGCGGTTACAAAAACTTCGCCGTGCTGGTAAGGGCTTAAAGTACCCGGGTCTATGTTGATATAAGGGTCGCACTTAATCATATTAACTTTAAGGCCGCGCAGCTGTAAAAGCTTGCCGATGCTCGCCCCTGAAATACCTTTACCCAGGGAGCTTACCACGCCCCCCGTTACGAAAATAAACTTAGACATTTGAAAATCTCCTCAATTATTTGTTCTTTTTGGCAAATTCCTTAGCGCGGTAGAGATCTTCAACCGTATCTATGGAGGGTCCTGCTTTTTCTATAAGAATGCTTTTGATTACCATACCCGCTTCCAAAGCGCGCAGCTGTTCAAGCTTTTCTAAGTTTTCAAGCGTGCT
This sequence comes from uncultured Elusimicrobium sp., assembly GCA_964490555.1. Classification (GTDB taxonomy): domain Bacteria; phylum Elusimicrobiota; class Elusimicrobia; order Elusimicrobiales; family Elusimicrobiaceae; genus Proelusimicrobium. Next base: position 5,543 of record CAZBCE010000029.1, read on the forward strand.
TTTGGGCAGCTTTACAAACTTTTCCAAAGCGGCGCGTTTAAAACCGTAAATGCCGCAATGCTGGTAGTATGGTACGTGTAAGGATTCGGGGGTGTCGTCCCTTTTGTAAGGGATTACGGAGCGGGAAAAATATAAGGCTTTGCCTTCCGCGTTAAGCACGGCTTTAACATGGTTGGGGTTTGTGATAAGCTTTGTGTCTAAAGTGGGTACGCAGGCGGTAACTATATCGGCTTCTTTATCGCTTTTAAGTTTTTCCACCACGTTTTTAATTGTGGAAGGCTGAACAAAAGGTTCGTCGCCCTGCACGTTTACCACATAAGCGGCTTTTGTTTTTGCGGCGGCTTCAAAAACTCTGTCGGTACCGCTTTGGCAGGCTTCGCTTGTAAGTACTGCTTTCGCGCCGAACTTTTTTGCGGCTGTTACTATTTTGGAACTTTCCGTAGCTATAATAACTTCTCCGCTGTTTGCTTTGGCGCAGGCCGTGTAGACCCATTCCAAAACGGTTTTGCCTTCAATCTTTTCAAGCACTTTTGCAGGCAGACGGGTTGAGCCGTATCTTGCAGGTATTACTATTAAAGTATCTTTCATTTTAAAACCTCTTTAATTTCTTCTCTTGTTACGGTGGCCGTACCAAGCTTTGCTACAACTATGCCCGCCGCCTCGTTGGCTATATAGGCAGCGTTTTTAAGCGATGCTTTGCAGGCAAGCGCAAGGGTGAGTACCGATATAACGGTATCGCCCGCGCCGGTTACGTCAAAAACTTCCTTAGCGGTTGCTCTGATTGTGGTAACTTCGGTCTTTTTGCCTTTCTCAAAAAGGCTCATACCGTCCGCGCTTCTGGTGATAAGAATAGACTGCGCCTGAAGAGTTTTAAGTATCTTTTCACCCAAAGCCAAAATGGAGGCCTCATCTTTCTTCTGCGGCAGGCCCATACCTTCCCACGCTTCTTTGGTGTTCGGGGTCATACAGGTGATATATTTATACTTTAAAAAGTTATCTATCTTTGGGTCCACGCAGACGGGGATATTTTTTGCGCGGCAGAGGTTTATAATTTCCTGTATATTATCGTCGGAAAGCATACCCTTGCCGTAGTCTGACATAACAACGCCCTTTGCCGTTTTTAAAGCTTTTTTAAAGTTGGACATACATACTTTTGCGACGGCGGGGGAAATCTTTTCCTTGCACTCTCTGTCCACGCGCACTACCTGCTGGCGTTCGGCTATTATGCGTACTTTCTGGGTGGTGGGACGGGCTTCGTCCGTTACCATTTTTTGCGTATCAACGCCCTGTTTATCAAGAAAATGTTTTAAGATATTGCCTTTAGCGTCATGGCCTATAACCGATACTATTGTGGGTTTTGCGCCTAAAACCGCAAGGTTTACGGCAACGTTGCCCGCGCCGCCCGCTACGTAAGTTTCGTCTTCAACGTTAACTACGGGTACAGGCGCTTCGGGCGAGATGCGGCTTACGCTGCCCTTTACAAAGTGGTCCAACATTACGTCGCCTATTACAATAATTTCTTTACCTTCAAAGGCGTCAATGGTCTTTAAAAGGTCCGTGCGGTTAAAAGAATTCATAAATAATAACAGCTCCTTTATAACGGCTTATTAAATTTACTTTTGAGGGCGGGAATATTTTACAAGCTCCGCCGACACGCTGCCTATAAAAACTTCCACGGTCATCTTAACGGGCATTTTATATTCGTCATCGGTCAGCCACACTTTAAGGCTTTTGCCTTTGGATACAAAAATACCTTCTCCGCTTATCATAGGTTCTACTACTATACAATCAAATTTGCCCGCCGCTGTTTTTACGGTTTCTTTGCGCAGTACTTCAACTTTTAAGGGATATTGGCGGTTTCTGTTTACTATATCAAAAAATACGGTTGTTTTTAAAGGCAGACGCAAAGTTCTGACGTAATAAAGCGAAGAGAGCATATCAAATACGGCAGAACCTTTAAAATTATTTTCCCAGCTGGTAATTTTGCCGTGCTTGTCTTGTTTGTAGGTTTTAAAGGAATTATCTTTATAGTCAAATTTTATCCATTCGTCGCGGTTATAGCGGCCTTCGCGCACGCTTTGCCAATAGCCCAGAGAGCGGAAGCCTTCCTCCGCTATCCAGGACATATTAATATCGCGCACCTTAAAAACCGCGTCTATTACGGAGTAAGATTTAGCCAAAGCCTCCACCGTATAGGCGGGAATGCCGTCGGCGTCAACAATTTTATTAAAGTTAAGTTCCGCTTCGCCCGCGGTTATAAAAGCCCACGATATTTTAAATTTAAGTTTTTCGCCCGCCCAGGTTACGGGGTTCGCGGGCTGCTCTTCAACTTCCTGCGCTTTGGCCCAGGGGTGCATAAGGCGTTTATCTTCGGTAAAGGTTACGGCAGGGTCTTGTGCGGCGTCTTGCAGGTTGTTTTGTATTGAGGGTGGTTCGTTGGGGAGAGGGGGAAGTGTTTGCGCGTCATCTCTGCGTGTCGGCGCGGTGTTTTGCGGCGTTGTTTCCGTTTTGTTTTGTGCCGCCCAAAGCGGATTAAACAGACCGCAAAATAAAACAATAAGCCATAAATATTTTAAATGGTTCATTTTTGTACCTTTTCTATATATTTAGCCGCGCCGTATATATCCAGGCAGACTTTATTATCTTTAAGTATATCTTTATATTTGGCAAGTTGCTTTTTGCCGTTGGCGGTTAACACAAGGATTGCGCGCATATTTATATTGCGGGCAAAGAGGATATCAGATTTTTTATCGCCTATCATAAAAGATTTTGCGGGGTCTATATCGTGTTCTTTTATAATATCAAGGCCCATCTGCGGCGCGGGTTTGCGGCAGTTGCAGGGCTGGTTGGGCGCGTGGGGGCAGTAGTAAACGCCGTCAACAACTGCGGCTGGTTTTAACAGTTGCAGCATTTTATCGTTTACCGCTTTAACTTCCTTTTCCGTAAAGTAACCGCGGCCTATGCCCGACTGGTTTGATACGATAAAAAGTTTATAGCCCATTTTTTTAAACAGCGCGAAAGCCTTTAGCGTATTTTTATACAGTTTAACGCCGTCAGGGTCGCTCAGGTAGGTTCCCGGTTTTTCTTTTATAACGGTACCGTCGCGGTCCATTAAAATGGCTTTATATGGCATTTGCGGCTCCTTCTTTTTCGGCTTTTTTGGCGGCGGCTTTTTGTGCTTCAAGGCGCATTTCTTCGTCTTGAATCTTCATAAATTTTATGCAGTCTTTTTCCCTTTTCCAGCGGTTATGCGCCCACAGCCAGGAGGAAGGGTCCTTCTTAATCCATTCTTCATACTTGGTTTTAAGCCGTGCGGTATAATCAAAAAGTAATTGGTGGGAATATTCGCCTGCTGGCGGGTAAATTGGCGCTTCGCCTTCGGCCACTATTTTGCCGTTTTCCCTGTACATTCTTACGGGGAAGACGGGAACATTCATCTTAAGAGAGAGCATTGCCGTCATCGGGGCGACTTCCGCGGGACGGCCCAGAAAGTTCATATACATCTTGGCGGAAGGTACGCTTTGGTCGCTTAATATGCCTATCATCGCTCCCTTTTTTATTGCTTTAAAACAGGAGAAAAACGGGTTATACGCGCTTATTATATCGCTGCCCGAGGATTTGCGCATTTTCGTAAGCATTTTGTCTACCAGCGGGTTAGACATAGGGCGGGCTATAAAAGCTGTTTTTTTAAGTTTAGTAGCGGCTATCAGGCCGAAAAGTTCCCAGTTGGTAAAATGCCCCAGATGCAGTATGCCGCCATTGCCTTTTTGGTTGTATTCAAAGAGTGGTTCAAGATTTCTGAATTCCAGTTTCTCCAATATTTTATCAGCGGGCATTGTTTGCGCTTTAATAACTTCGCCCGCCATTCTGCCGATATTGCGCCACGATTCTAAGGCGATATCATATACTTCTCTTTTTGATTTTTGGGGAAAGGCTTTTTGTATGTCGGAGATTGTTCTTTTAAAGCGTTTGGCTATGATTTTTGTCATTGCGAAGCCTAAAAGTTCTCCGCATTTGACGGCTAGGGACCAAGGCATTAAGCCTATTATTATGACTAAGAGTTTGAGGCCTGCGTATTCTGCCTTTAGTTTTAGCTTTCTGGCGGTCATAGTTACATTATACCAATTTCTTATATTTGTTCTGCGGGGCTTTATTAGGCTAGCAATTTGCTTATCTTTGGGCTATTTTAAGTTTTTTTGCCGCTTCGGATATTCGGGCTTCCAGCCACTCCAGATATACCTTGCGGCAAAGAAAACATAAACTAACCTCAAATCTAAATCAAATCACGCAATTTTGGCGGACGACAAAAACGGTAATTAAAACAAAAAATAATATAATATATGCCAAGGAGATTTTTATATGGACTTTTCTAAACTGCGTGAAAAATTTTTAGATTCTCATATCGGCAGCTTTGCCTTGGCTTTTGCCGCTTTCGTTTATGGTCTTGCCGTCAAAATTAATCAGGGGCTTTACAACAGCGGCTGGCTTAAAACAAAAAGCGTTAACACAAGGGTTGTTTGTATAGGTAATATTACCGCAGGCGGCACAGGAAAGACTACCGCCGTTATGCTTGCGGCTTCCAAATTAAGCCGGGCGGGAATAAGAACCGCCATAGTATCGCGCGGATATAAAAGAAGCAAAAAGAAAAATGAGGTTGTTGTTCTTTTTGATAAAGATTTGCTTAACTGGCAGGAAACGGGCGACGAGCCTTATATGATGAGCCAGCTTTTGGCCGAATATAAAGTACCTGTAGTTGTCAGCGCGGACAGGCACGCCGCCGCTACGGAGGCTTTAAAAGAATTCAGAAGCCAGGTTATCCTTTTAGACGACGGAATGCAGCATCACCGCCTTAAAAGGGACGCCAACATAGTTTTGATAGACGCAAAAAATCCCTTTGGCGACGAAGCTCTTTTGCCTTACGGCACTTTGCGCGAGCCTCTCAGCGCGCTTAAACGCGCCAACCTTGTCGTTTTAACCCACAGCGACCTTGTTGCCGCCCGCGATAAAGAAGATATTAAAGATAAGATACGCCTTATTAACGACGAGATAGAAATTATAGAAGCGGTGCATAAACCCGACTACTATTTTGACGTTATTACGCGCGAAAAGCTGCCTCTTACCGCGCTTAGCGGCGGGGTTGTGGCGTTTTCCGCCATAGGCGAACCGGCTTCTTTTGAGCATACCCTGCAAAACTTAGGGCTGGAGTTAAAACAGGCGTGGCGCTTTCCCGACCACAGCACATACAGCCTTGAGCAGATGGAAACTTTTGCTTCTCTGCGCGGGGATTTACCGCTTGTAACAACTTTCAAAGACTTTGTTAAACTGCCCGAAGGCTGGCAGGAAATAATAAGCAGCAAGCTTTATATTTTAGCCGTTAATATGGAAATACAAAACGGCGAAACAAATAAATTTATGGATGTGCTTTACCCCAAATTCAGCAGTCTTAAAAAGTAGATTTAAGTTGACATAAAAAAGGCCCCGCAATTATTTTGTTTGCGGGGCTTTTTCTTTTAGTTCTAAAATTTATCTGCCTGTTATCCTGCAGTAAAAAACAAATTTATTCCACCAGCCTTTAACCTGCACGCGGTTTATAAGCGCGCCTGCTTCAAGCGGGAGAGAGTTTAGCTTTCCCGTGTCGGCAAAGGATAGTGCATAGACGGAAGAAACTTTATTTTTTATCTCCCCGTCTTCAAACCCGAGGCTGTAGGGATAGGCAAAAAATTGCGGTTTTATTTTATATAAAGTTTGCAGTCTGTGCGCGCTTTCCGTTATCTGGTTATCTCTTTCTTCCTGCGGAAGAGCGGTAAGTTTTGCGTTTGTTAAAGTTTTGGAGCCAAAGTTTACAAGGCCGCTTTTGGTAAGGGTTTCAATCTGTTCCGCAGTCAGCATTTGCTGCCACGGGCCTTTTTTTGTATCGTGCCAAAAGTTACATTTGCCTATGTAGTCCACCGTCAGAAAAACAAGGGCGGGGGCATTATGCGCGCTTAAAACGGGGAAGGCTTGCGTAAAAAAGTTTTTATAGCCGTTATCAAAGGTTATAAGGACGGATTTTGGGGGTAATTTACCGCCTGAAATATCCTGCGGGCTGACAAAAGTAAAACCGTTCTTTTTAAGCTGTTCTAACTGCGCGGCAAATTTATTTGGGTTTACCCAAAGGTTTTTTTGGCGGCATTTTGCGGGCGGCGTGCCTATATTGTGATAAGTTAAAACTAAAAGGCCTTCCCGAGCCTGTTTGTAAAGCGGGAAAAAATAAAAAAATAAGGCGGCTGCCGCAAAGGCGGAGATAAGAAATATTGTCATTTTTTTCTGTTAATATCCCAAAGTTTGGCGTATTTTACCACGGGGTAAAAAGAGGAAAATAAAGCCCATAAAAAGCCTTGTAATCCGTCTAAAAAGCCGAGTTTTAAAATGTAAATTTTAGCAAATTCAAAAGGCTGCCTTAAAAGCTGGACGGGGTTAAACTTTTTACCCTTTTCCGACATCGTAAGCGCGGCAAGGGAAGTATAACGGTTAAACTTGTCAAAATACTGCTGTATGCTTGTGTATGTATTGTGCATAAAAATATTGTTAAGAGTGCCTTTTGTGCCTTTAACTTCCAGCGTTTCGTGCACGCGCCCGCCGGTATATTTTGCATTCTTCGTTTTTACCAGTCTGAGGCAGTCTTCTTTGGCGATGCCGCTGTGCTTCATATGGCGGCCCAAAAAAACGGTGGAGCGGATTAAAAAGTATCCGTCTTTAGTATCCTCTTTTTGTATGGTTTGGGCAATTTCCTCGGCGAGGGCGGGGGTAAGGTATTCGTCGGCGTCCATATTTAAAGCCCAGGGTTTTGTAACTTTGCTTAAGGCAAAGTTTTTTTGTTCGGTAAAGGAGGTAAATTCTTTAAAGTAAACAGCCGCGCCGTAAGCTTTGGCAATTTCCACGGTTTTATCGGTAGAGCCGCTGTCTACAACCACAATTTCCGCGGCGATGTCTTTTACGCTTTCAAGGCAGGTTTTAAGGTTTTCTTCTTCCTGCTTAGTTATCAAAAAAACTGAAAGTTCCGCTTTCATCTAAAACCCCCTTTTTCTGTTTTATTATGCCTGCCACCATCTTATCAAAAACTTCCTGCGTTTGCGCCACGGATATATCGCGCATACAATATTGCAGGCATTCTTTATCTTTACATTTTTTGCATTTTTCTTTTTTTGGCTCAAGCACGCACGCTGTACCCGGGTAAGGTTTTATGATTGAAGAGGATTCCAGCGCGGGGTAAAAAGTTATTGTCGGTTTGCCCAGCGCGGCCGCTATGTGCGACGGCGCGGAGTAGTTTGATATTACCACGGAGGCCCTGTTTAAAAGACTTATAAAATTGTTTAAAGGCAGCATTTCGCGCAAGATAAAAGGTTTGCGTATGGCGCGCCAGTAAATTTCGTTGGCGGTGGAAACTTCGCTCTTGCCGTTGCATATAAGCAGAACTTTAAGAGTGGGATAGTTTACGGCTATATTATCTATAAGCGTGGCGTAACTTTGCTTGGGCCAGTTAAGGTGCAGGCGCGGGGAGCCGGGGTTGATACATACAAATTTATCGTTAGGCAGTATGCCGATGTCTGAAAGATATTTTTTTGCCCATTCGTTTTCCTTTTTAGATACATACAAAACAGGCGTAGCGGGGAAAGAGAAAATAAACAAAGGCGAAAGTAGTTCCATATTTAACTTTGCCTTATGCTCGCCGTGGGGCAGGGCGGACTTTACGGCGGAAGTCATAAAAATATCCGTCATAATATTATGCGCCGCTATGCGCTTTTTAATTTTTGCCGCCGCCATAAGCGCGGCGTATTTAGGCGATGGGGTAAAGAGTATTGCTAAATCGGGCTTTAAACTTTTGACTTTTTTTAGCAGCTGGAAAAAGGACTGCGGCTCTATAACTTCTTTTACGGAAGGATTATTTTTGAATATATCGGGCCTGTCTGTTAAGACGACAATATCCGCGGCGGGAAAGTTGCGCTTCAACACGCTAAGGGCCGGCGTTATGGCAAGGGCTTCGGCAATGGTGCCGGTTGAAATAAGCAGGATATTATTCACGTTTATATTTTAGCATTTAAGTTTGATATTCCAAAATGTAAAAAATTTTGCTAGATTTTGCTTAGCGGAGGTTTTTATGAGAAATTTAATTTTTGTTATTAGCATTGCTCTTTTGACAGGCTGCGCGTTGCCTTTAAACAGGCCGTCTTCCTATTATGTCGCACGCGGAGAGATGAATTATAAAACGGGCAATCTAAAAAAAGCTCTTAAAGATTTCAACACGGCTGTTGAAAAAGATAATTATAATGTTGACGCTTATGCTTCCCGCGGGGCGCTGCTTTTTGACTTGCAGCAGTACGAAACAGCCCTTTCCGACTTTAATATAGTATTACAGGCAGACCCTAACCGCTCCGAAGTCCACTCCGCCATCGGCGCCGCTCTTGCTGGACAGGGTAAATATAAAGAAAGCAGGGAAAGCCTGCTTAAAGCTTTGGAGTTAAATCCCTCCAACGTGGAGGCGCTTTGCTCCTTAGGCGGTGTTTATTATTCAACGGGGAATTATAAAACCGCTATTGAGGAATACACAAAAGCAATAAAGTTGAGACCCGCGCCGCAAATTTACTTTGCGCGCGGCGTAGCCTACAATGCTTACGGTAAAATTAATGAAGCCAAGGCCGACTTCCAAGCGGCAGGGGTTGATTTTGCCGTTGCCGAGCAGGCTGCCCAAAAGACTGAACAACGCAAAGCTGTAAAATAATTAGTTAAGCTTTACTTACAATTACGGGTTCTTTCATGTGAAAGAACCCGTTTTTATTTGTATTTTTTATTTATTGCGCCGCGCTTATTTTTATATAAAACTTATTTCTGCCGCGCCGCTTTGGGCGGCTTCCCTGCCGCGGGTATATAGGGCGTAACGCAAAGCGTCTAGGGCGTGGTCGTTAAATTTTACGGGGTCTTCTAAAGTTATTCCTTCCTGAGTAGTCTTCCAAGAATATGTTTGAATTTCTTTTATAAGATTTACGGAATCTTTTGTAATAAAAAGCTTTGCTGCCTTAACCGCCATTATGCCGTTAAGCACAGCTTTATCGGCCGCTTTTACGTTAAAACCCGCAAGCGCTATTTGCGCTATTCTATCGGGCTCGGCAGCGTCGGCATAAATGGTTTGCGCGCGGTCTGCGGGCGGGATATAGTCCGCCAGTTTTTCGCTTAATTGTTGCGTGGTAAGCCCGCTTTGGTACAGATATTCCTTTACCGTAAAAACATTGTCTTTTATATATATCTTTACAAGCGCGGAGGGATTATTGAAACCAAAATCCAGCCCCCAGATAATATCGTCCGCGTTTTGCGGCTCCTCCTGCGCATATCCCCAATGGGTGTAGATTGTTTTATCGTTCTGCCCCCATTTACCCAGCGCGAAAACATTGTACGCATTGGCGTCGTATTCTTTAAGCGAGAGCAAAGTTTTAATATATTCCTGCGCTAAAAAAGGATTATCTTTATAACTGCTTTCTATAACCTGCACGTCGGGGCGGCTTAACAAATTTCTGGCTATCCAACAGTTCGCGTCGGTTGGGTTCAGCGTTAAGAACATTTGGTTTTTGCCCTGCGCGGAGGGCGCGGAAAGGCGGGTTAAAAGCACAAGATAGTCGTTATAGGTAAACTCCGTGGCTTCTTCCATCCAAATATAATTAAATTCGGAAGATT